>DAIOGL010000085.1:0-9295 GCA_036745235.1 Sulfuritalea sp. | reverse complement strand
TTGGTGGACAGATTGCCGCCGATCGTGGCGCTGCCCTCGGCCGCCAGCGACAGCGGGAACAGGCGATCCGCCTCCGCCGCGGCGTCCTGCACCGCCTGCAGCGTGCAGCCGGCCTCGACGGTCAGCGAATTGTTGTCGGCGTCGATGGCGCGGATGCGGTTCATGCGCCGCAGGTTGATCACGACTTCGCTGCCCGTCGGCGTCGCCCCACCGCACAGGCCGGTATTGCCGCCCTGCGGCACCATGGCTACGCCTGCGGCAGCGCAGGCGCGCACCACGGCGGCGGTTTCTTCGGTACTGCCCGGCAGCGCCACGCAGGGCGCGCTGCCCGTGTAGCGGCCGCGCCAGTCGGTGCAATACGGCGCGAGATCGTCGGCCGCGGTGAGCACATGGCGCTCACCGAGCAGGCGGCGCAATTCGTCGATCAGCTCATTCATGCCGACAGGGCGTGTTCAATCGACGGCAACATGCGGATCACGGCGGCGCGTCCTTCCTCGATGGCTTCCTTGCCGCGATGGTAATCCATCAGCGCCAGATGGCCGAGGCGCGGCGTCAGCAGGACGTCGGCCGGCTCGCCGGCCAGGCGGCTCCTGGCAATGTGCATCTGCATGATGTGTATGCTGGTCGACAGCACGCCGGCCATCGACGGCAGCAAGTCGCCGTTGCTCAGGCGCGGCCGGCTGAACGTCTTGCGCAGCAGCGTCGCCCAGGCCGGCTCCTGCGCGTCCGTGACGCCCTCCGCGGCCGGCTTCGGCTTGTTGCGCATGCTGCCCACCCGGTCCGAACCCAGATCCACCGCGATCACGATGTCGGCGCCCATGGCGCGGCAAAGCGACACCGGCACCGGATTGACCAGGCCGCCGTCGACCAGCAGGCGTTCATCTCGCACGACGGGGGTGAACAGTCCGGGCAGGGCGATCGAAGCGCGCACGGCGCTGGCCACGGAACCCTCGCGCAGCCATCTCTCGCGCCCGGTGCCCAGCTCGGTGGCGACGCAGGCGAAGGGCATCGGCAGGCTGGAAAATTCCTTGTCGACGAAGTGCCGCTGGAAGAATGCGACGAGCTTCTCGCCCTTGAACAGGCCGCCCGAGAAACTGACGTCGAGCAGGCCGAGCACCTCTTTCCACTCGAGGCCGCGGACCCAGTCCTCCAGCTTGTCGATGTCGCCGTCGGCATAGGCGGCGCCGATGAAGGCGCCGATGGAACAGCCGGCGACGATATCCGGCACGTAGCCCGCTTCCGCCAGCCCTCGAAGCACGCCGATGTGCGCCCAGCCGCGCGCCGAACCGCTACCGAGGACGAGACCCAGCTTCGGCTTCATGGCTGTTCCGGATTACTTGGGGACCGCGAGCGTTGCGTAGAGGTCGTGTACGTCGCAGTCGATGACGCTGACCTCGGCAAACTCGCCGATCTCGAGGTCGTGGCCATCGGTGACGTATACCAGGCCATCGACATCCGGCGCGTCGCCTTCCGAGCGGGCGATGGCGCCCTCTTCGTCGATGTCGTCGACCAGCACCTTGATGCGGCGGCCGATCTTGCGTTCGAGGCGCTGCGTGGAAATGTCTTCCTGGTGCCGCAGCAGGCGCGCCTTGCGCTCTTCGCGCACTTCCTCCGGCAGGGCGCCGGGCAGTTCGTTGGCCGTGGCGCCTTCCACGGGCGAATAGGCGAAGGCGCCGACGCGGTCGAGCTGGGCCTCGTCGAGGAAATCCAGCAGCTCGTTGAACTCGGCCTCGGTCTCGCCGGGAAAGCCGGTAATGAAGGTGCTGCGTATCGTCAGGTCGGGGACTTCGCGGCGCCAGGCGGCGATGCGGTCGAGCACCTTTTCCGCCGAGGCGGGGCGCTTCATCAGTTTGAGAATGCGCGAGCTGGCATGCTGGAAGGGGGCGTCGAGGTAAGGCAGTATCCTGCCTTCGGCCATCAGCGGAATCAGGTCGTCGACGCTGGGATAGGGATAGACGTAGTGCAGGCGCACCCACAAGCCGAGCTTGCCGAGTTCCTTGCACAAGTCGTAGAGCCGCGTCTTTACCGGCTTGCCGCCCCAGAAGCCGGTACGGTATTTCACATCGACGCCGTAGGCACTGGTGTCCTGCGAGATCACCAGCAGTTCCTTGACGCCGGCCTCGGCCAGGACTTCGGCTTCGCGCAGCACCTCGCCGACCGGCCGCGAAACGAGGTCGCCGCGCAGCGAGGGAATGATGCAGAAGGTGCAGCGATGGTTGCAGCCTTCGGAGATTTTCAGATAGGCGTAGTGGTCCGGCGTCAGCCGTATCCCTTGCGGCGGCACCAGATCGACGAAGGGATCATGCAGCGGAGGCAGATGCTGATGCACGGCCGTCATGACTTCCTGCATGGCATGCGGCCCGGTGACCGCCAGCACCTTGGGATGCACGGCACGCACGATGTCGTTGCCGGCCGCGTCCTTCTTTGCGCCGAGGCAGCCGGTGACGATCACCTTGCCGTTTTCGGCCAGGGCCTCGCCGATGGCGTCGAGCGATTCCTCGACGGCCGCATCGATGAAGCCGCAGGTATTGACCACCACCAGATCGGCGCCGTCATAGCTGCCGGAGATTTCGTAACCCTCGGCACGCAGCCGGGTGAGGATCTGTTCCGCGTCGGACGCCGCCTTGGGACACCCCAGCGACACGAAGCCGACGGTCGGCGCCCTGGTCTTGCGTCGCGTTGCCAAAACTATTTCTTCTCGGTTTCTTCGGGCTTGGTGTAGATGCCGGGGAATATCTTGCGCGTCTGTTCCTGCATCGTGTCCTGCATCTGCTGGAACATCTTCTGGCTCTGCTCGACGTAGGTGCCCATCATGTGCTGCATGGCCGGCCCCTGGAACTTGAGGAACTGCGCCCACAGATCCTGGCTGTCGCCCGGTGCTTCGCCGTAGAGCGCCTTGGCCTGCTCCTTGAGCTTGGCCTGCACCTCGGTGAAGGACTTGATGTTGTTCTCGATGTAGTTGCCCATCATGCCCTGCATGGCATTGCCGTAGAAGCGGATCATCTGCGACAGCAGGTCCGACGAGAACATCGGCGCGCCGCCGGCCTCCTCCTCGAGAATGATCTGCAACAGGATGGCGCGCGTGAGATCGTTGCCGGACTTCGCATCGACGACCTGAAAGGGCTCGTGAGCAAGCACCAACTCCTTGACATCGGCCAGCGTGATGTAGGTGCTGGTGCGCGTGTCATACAGGCGGCGATTCGGATATTTCTTTATCAGTCGGCTCTGTGCGGCCATTGTTTTTCCCTCCATTCAATCATTCTACTACCAAGGTAGTAAGAACGACCTCCCCGCCGCGGCGGGGGGTCGATCTGACCAAATCGGGCAGGTTCAGCAGTAGTGCAGGCCACCATTGATGTTCAGCGTGGCGCCGGTCATGTAGCCGGCGAGATCCGACACCAGATAGGCGCACAGGGCACCGATTTCTTCGGGCCTGCCCAGGCGGCCGACCGGAATCGTCGCCACGATCGAGTCGCGCACTTCCTGCTTGATCGCCATGACCATCTCGGTGCCGATATAGCCGGGGGCGATCGCATTCACGGTAACGCCCTTCTTTGCCACTTCGGCGGCGATGGCGCGGGTGAAGCCGAGGATGCCGGCCTTGGCCGCGGAATAGTTGGCCTGGCCGAACTGGCCCTTGATGCCGTTCACCGAAGACATGTTGATGACGCGGCCCCAGCCGCGATCGGCCATGCCGGTCAGCACCTGGTGGGTCACGTTGAACACGGAGTCGAGGTTGGTGGACAGCACCGCATCCCACTGGCCCTTGTCCATCTTCTTGAACACGGCGTCGCGCGTGATGCCGGCGTTGTTCACCAGCACGTCGATGGGACCGACTTCAGCTTCGATCTTCTTGACCATCGCGGCGCAGCCGTCGTAATCGGTGACATCGGCCTCGGCGACGTGGAAATTGAAACCGTCGCCCTTCATCTTGGCCAGCCACTCGTCCCTGGGCGGGAAGTTGGGCAGGCAGTTCGCCACCACGGTGAATCCGCTTTGCGACAGCGCCTTGCAGATCGCCGTGCCCAGGCCTCCCATTGCGCCCGTTACCAATGCAATTCGTTTTGCCATTTCTGCTACTTCCTATAACGACTGAAAAACCTTTGCGGGCGGAAGGCGCGCTGCAAGCCGCAGCCTGCCGCCCGGTGTGGATCAGTACATGTGCTGACCACCGTTGATCGAAATGTTGGCGCCGGTCACGAACGCGGCCTCTTCGGAGGACAGATAGGCCACCAGCCCCGCAACCTCCTCCGGCTTGCCCAGGCGCGCCTGCGGAATCTGCGGCAGGATCTTGCTTTCCAGCACTTCCTGCGGAATCGCCATGACCATCTTGGTGCCGATGTAGCCCGGGGAAATGGTGTTCACCGTGACGCCCTTTTTCGCCACTTCCAGCGCCAGCGCCTTGGTGAAACCGTGCATGCCGGCCTTGGCCGCCGAATAATTGGTCTGGCCGAATGCGCCCTTCTGGCCATTGACCGAGGAGATGTTGATGACCCGGCCCCAGCCGCGTTCCATCATGCCGTCCATCACCTGCTTGGTCATGTTGAAGCAGGAATCGAGATTGGTATGCATCACCGCATCCCAATCGGCCTTGGTCATTTTCTTGAAGGTCATGTCGCGCGTGATGCCGGCGTTGTTCACCAGCACCTCCACCGCGCCGACATCCTTGGTCACCTGCTCTACGCAGGCCTTGGCGGAATCGAAGTCACCTACGTCGCAAGGATAGGCCTTGAAGCCGTAGCCCATGTCGTTCATGGTGCGCAGCCATTCATGTGCCTTGGTGTTGCTGGGGCTGTAGGTGGTCACCACCTTGTAGCCGAGCGCGGCCAGCTTGATGCAGATCGCCTCGCCGAGGCCGCCCATTCCGCCAGTTACCAGTGCCACTCGCAGCATTTTGCTTCTCCTCTCGCTTTTTATCGGGTCGGGGCTATTGCGTTGCTGCGCCGGAGGCTGCGCCCCTCGCACACATCCAGCCGGGCCATTATGCCTTTTCCTTGACATAGCGCCCGGGAGCGGGCTCGCCGGGCGGACAGGCCTTGCTGCCGAGTTTTACGCGCGCCGGGACTTGCTTGCCGCCGAAGCCCTTGAGCCACTCGGCCCACACCGGCCACCAGCTGCCTTTGACTTCCGTCGCGCCGTCGAACCATTCGTCGGCATTGGCGGTCTTGCTGGCGTTCAGCCAATGGCTGCGCTTGTTCTTCGCCGGCGGATTGATGACGCCGGCAATGTGCCCGGAGGCGCCGAGGACGAAGGTCGTCTCGCCGCCGAGCAGGCCGCGCGTCTGATACGAGGTCTTCCACGGCACGATGTGGTCTTCGCGGCTGGCATAGAGGAATGCGGGCACGTCGACCCGGCCGAGGTCGGCCTTGACGCCGCACATCTCCAGCTTGCCTGGAACGCGCAGGTTGTTCTCGAGATAGAGGTTGCGCAGATACCAGGCGAGGAAAGGGCCGGGCAGGTTGGTCGCGTCGGCGTTCCAGTAGAGCAGGTCGAAGGCCGGGGGCTTGGTGCCCTTGAGGTAGTTGCCGACCACGTATTGCCAGATCAGGTCGTTGGCGCGCAGCGCCGAGAACACCGAGGCCAGTTCGCTGCCGCGCAGCAGGCCGCCCTTGCCGATGCTGGCCTCGCGCGCCTGAACCGCCGTCTCGTCGACGAAGTAGCCGATCTCGCCGGTTTCGGAAAAATCCAGCAGCGTGGTCAGCAGCGTGAGCGAGGCCACCGGGTTCTCGCCGCGAATGCGCGCGACGGAGAGCGCGGCGCCGAGGATGGTGCCCCCGACGCAGAAACCCAGCGCGTTGATCTGCTTGATCTTGCAGATGTCCTGCACCGTCTTGATCGCGGTCAGCGCGCCCTTCTCGATGTAGTCGTCCCAGGTCAGGTGCCCGAGGTCGGCCTGCACGTTGCGCCAGGAAACGAGGAACACCGTATTGCCCTGCTCCACGGCATAGCGCACCAGCGAATTTTCCGGCTGCAGGTCGAGGATGTAATACTTGTTGATGCACGGCGGCACCATCAGGAAAGGCCGCTCCGCCACCGTGTCGGTGGTCGGCGAATACTGGATGAGCTGCATCAGCTCGTTTTCGAACACCACGGCGCCGGGCGTGACGGCCAGGTTGCGGCCGACCTCGAAGGCGCTGTCGTCGGTCATCGAGATGCGGCCCTTCTCCAGGTCGCCGAGCAGGTTCTGGATGCCCTGCTGGATGCTGCTGCCGTTGGTTTCGAGCGCCTTCTTGACGAACTCGGGATTGGTCGCGAGGAAGTTGGACGGCGCCATCGCATCGACCATCTGCCGCGTCAGGAAGCGCATGCGGTTCTTCGCCTGGCCGTCGGTCACGGGGGCCGCCTCGGCCATGCGCTTCATGTACTCGGCGTTGATTAGATAGGCCTGGCGCAGATAGTCATAGACCGGGCTCTCGGCCCAGGCCGGATGATCGAAGCGCTTGTCGCCCGCCGGCGGCACGGCCACTTGCGGCGCCGGCTGATCGGGTGCCTTGCCCAGCATGCCCTGCCACAGCCGGGCGTGGCGCTCCATCCATTCCTGCTGCAGTTTCTTGAGTTCCTCCGACTCGGCATTCCATGCCGCGGGATTCACCCCGGCCGGCGCGACCGCCGCCTGCTGCTGCGCAAGAAACTCGTTGAAGCCCTTGGCCATGGCGCTGCCCGCCTGAAACATGGCTTGTACCGGGTCGGTCTGATCGGGGGGGAAAGACATCGGGGGCTCCTAAATCCGGTTCGATTTTGCACTGCACAATAAAGGGTGTCAAGCCGAACTCCGGCGGCTCCTGCCCGTACAATCGGCCCATGTATGTAATCGCAATCGGATGGCTTTACGTCACCGTCCTGATGGCGGCCACGGAGGAGAATATTACTGCCGGCGTGCTGACATTTGTCCTCTATGGCATCGCGCCGCTGGCCTTGTTCCTGTGGCTGTTCGGCACGCCGCAGCGAAGCCGCAATCGCCTAGCCCGCGAAGCGGTCGACGATGCGATCGGTAAGGAGGATGGTGCCGATGCCGGCCGCGATCAATAGCACCTGCTGTACGGTGGCACGGATTTCCGTGCGCTTGTGCAGGCCCGGAATCAGGTCGGCCACGGCAACGTAGATCATGCTCGCCGCCGCCAGCGCGAGCAGCACCGGCACGGCGCTTTGCACCTGGCCCAGCGCGAAATAGGCCAGCATCGCACCGACCAGCGTCGCCAGGCTGGAGAGCAGATTGAAGGCCAGCGCGCGCCCCTTGGAATAGCCCGAGTGCAGCAGGATCACGAAGTCGCCCACTTCCTGCGGAATCTCGTGCGCGATTATCGCCAGCGCGGTGACGATGCCCAGGCGCACGTCCTCCATGAAAGCCGCCGCGATCAGCACGCCATCGACCGTATTGTGGAAGGTGTCGCCGACCAGGATCATCAGGCCGCTGCGGCCGTGGTCATGCTCGTGGCCGTGGCCGTGGATGTGCACCACGGGTTCATGGCCCTCGCAGGCCTCGACGTGGCAGTGGCGCCACAGTACGAGTTTTTCGAGAACGAAGAAGGCCAGGATGCCGGCGAGGACCGTTCCGGTGGTGGTCGCGGCGTCGCCGCTGGCGGTGATGGCATGCGGCAGCACTTCGAGGAAGGACGCCCCGAGCAGCGCGCCGATGGCATAGCTGATGAGGTGGGAGACCCAATGCGCCTTGGCCTTGAAGGCAACGGCAGCGGCGGCGAGAACGCTGAGCGCGCCGCCGACCAGGGACATGAAGATGATCCAGTAAAGAACGGACATAAGCCGGAAATTATAGGCGCTATTCGAGCCAGACCAGGCTGGCCATGCGCCCTGTGGCGCCGTCGCGACGATAGGAAAAGAAGTTTTCCGCATCGCGCAGCGTGCAACTGTCGGCGCCGGCGACACGGCGAATGCCGAGTGCATGCAATCGCCGGCGCGCCAGCTGGCGGATGTCGCACAGCCACTTGCCGTTGGCGGCCGGCGCGAACGCGCTCGCCGCTTGCGCATCGTTGGCGACAAACAGATCGCGCACCTCGCTGCCGACTTCGAAGGCTTGCGGCCCGATGGCGGGTCCGAGCCACGCCATCAGGACTTCGCCCGGCTCGCCCATCGCGGCCACCATCGCCTCGATCACGCCCGATGCCAGGCCACGCCAGCCGGCGTGCGCGATGCCGACCACGCTCGCGCTGTCGTCGCAAAGCAGCACCGGCAGACAGTCGGCCGTGAGCACGGCGCAGACCACGCCGCGCCGCCGCGTGAAACTGGCATCGGCCTCGACGCCGGGCGTTGCGCTCGCCGCGTCGACGCAATGCGTGCCATGCACCTGCGTCAGCCACGCTGGCTCGGCGGGCAGTTCGCGGCGCAGCAGTGCGCGATTCGCCGCCACTGCAACGGGGTCATCGCCGACATGAGCGCCGAGATTGAAGCTGTCCCATGGCGGACGGCTGGTGCCACCCCGACGCGTCGTCGACAGTGCGCGCACGCCGGCCGGCGCCGGCCAGTCGGGAAGCATGAAGCTAGTCATGCCGCAGCGCTTCCAGAAGCTGAGCGAAATCGGCGGGCAGCGGCGATTCCCAGGCCATTTCGGCGCCCGTCGCCGGATGCACCAGCGCCAGCCGCCAGGCATGCAGCGCCTGGCGCGGAAACGCGTCGAGCCGCGCATCGCCGCTCTTCGTCTTGCCATACGCGGCGTCGCCGGCCAGGGGGTGCTTGATCGATGCGAGGTGGACGCGAATCTGATGCGTGCGCCCGGTCTCCAGCCGGCATTCGAGCAGGGTCGCCCTGGCGAAGCGCTCGAGCACGGCGTAATGCGTGCGCGCCTCCTTGCCGCCGGCCCGCACGACGGCCATCTTGGTGCGCTGCACGGCATGGCGCCCGAGCGGCGCATCGACCGTGCCGTCGCGCTCGACATTGCCCAGCGCCAGCGCGAGGTAATGCCGCTTGACCGAGCGCGCCTGCATCTGCCGCACCAGGTCGGTCTGCGCCGTCAGCGTCTTGGCCACCACCAGCAGGCCGCTGGTGTCCTTGTCCAGCCGATGCACGATGCCGGCGCGCGGTATGCCGGCCAGTTGCGGCGCATGGTGCAGCAGCGCGTTCATCAGCGTGCCCGAAGCGTTGCCGGCGCCCGGATGCACCACCAGCCCTGCCGGCTTGTCGATCACGATCAGCTGCTCGTCCTCGAACACCACCTTGAGCGCGATGTCCTCGGCGGCACCGGCAAGAGTCGGCGCCGGCGGCACGGCGGCACCCGGATCGAAATCGACGCGTTCGCCCCCATACACCTTGCGCTTGGGTTCCGCCTCGCCGCCGTCGAGCC
>DAIOGL010000084.1:1377-9463 GCA_036745235.1 Sulfuritalea sp. | reverse complement strand
CGCCAACGCGATCACCAATTCAACCAGAGAGAATCCCTGCGGGCGCCGCCGCATGCCAGCTGTCAGCATTCGTTGCCCTTGATCAGCCAGCAGGTCTTGGTACTCGCTGCGCCCGCGTAAGTGGTGGTGGCACGCTGATTGGCCGCGTTGATCGTGTACACGTATCCCAGAACTGAATCCTGACCGGTGGCGGTAATGGTGTAGGTCTGGGCGGCCGTTCCTCCTGCATCTGCAGCAGTCACGCAGGCATAACTGAAATAGCGGATCACGCTGGCACTTGGATTGGTCACGCCGCAAGTTGTTCCGCTGGTGCCGTAGGCGCGGTTGTCCTGATAGAACTGCTCAAGCTTGATCCGCCAATCCGAAAGTACATTGCCGGCTTCGACCAACTGGGCCTGACGTACGTAGGCGTTGTAGTTGGGAACGGCGATGGCAGCCAGAACCCCGATGATCGCGAGGACGATCATCAGTTCAATCAGAGAAAAGCCTTGTTGGCGACGGTCGGAAATCTTGGTCATCATGAACCTCCAGTACGTTTTGAATGATCATCCTGCCGGTCTTGCTCCGCCATCAGCAAAAGCGGATTGCGCGTAGGGTAAACCTGATCCCCGAGGAAAGCAGGTAACTGTTTCCTCACCCACTGCAGCGTCGACCCGCGCAGAATTACCCGCTGACTATAATCGGCACCACCCCGCATATTCGGAGTTTCCCTGCCGTGTCGCTCGCCCATGCCGCCGAGGATATCACCATCGCATCTTCGCGGCAGCTGACCATTTCCGCCATGATCCTGATCGGCATCACGCTGGCCGTGATGACCGGCTTCGCGTTCTGGTCATGGCGCCGCCGCCAGGGGCTGGCCACGCGCCGGCGACAGGCCGAATTGGCTCTGCGCGCCTCGGAAGACCGACTGCGCCAGGTGTCGAGCCAACTGCCGGTCGCGCTGTTCGAGTATCTGGCCGCCCCGGTACCGGAGTTTCGCTCCATCAGCGAAGGCGTGGCTCGACTGTTGCCCTGCACCGCGGCTGAGGCACTGGCTGACCCCCAGGCCTTTTTCGACGGCATTCATGCCGAGGATCTTGCCGGCCTGGTCTGGCGCGACGCAGCGACGCCACCGGCGCGCGAGTTCGAGTGGGTCGGGCGCAGCCGGCTCGAAGCCGACCACCCGCGCTGGCTGCAAATCCGCGCGACGACAGAGTTCACCACCGGGGGCGAACGGGTGATTCACGGCGTAATTCTTGATGTCACGGCGCTCAAGCAGGCGCAGCACGACCTCGAACGTTCACGCCAGGAATTGCGCAGGCTGGCCAGCCATCGCGAAGCAAGCATCGAGCAGGAGCGCGCGCGCCTGGCACGCGAGTTCCACGACGAACTGGGCCAGGTGCTGACCACCGCGCGGATGCACCTGCAGTTGCTGGAACGCAGCCTGCCTGCCGATTCATCCACCCCTCGCGAGGCCGCGCGCAACATCGAAGCAATGATTGCCGAGGCCTATCGCAGCGTCAAGGCGATCGCCTCCGACTTGCGTCCGGCGGCCCTCAATCTGGGCCTGGCCGCGGCGGTGGAGTGGGTGGCCGCCCGCGTTCTCGGTCCGGCCGCCATCCGCTACAGCATTTCCTTTGCGCCGGCCGCCGACCGGCTCGACGACGACTATGCGATTGCGCTGTTTCGCATTGTTCAGGAATCGCTGAGCAACATCGTTCGCCACGCCATGGCGCACAACGTGCACATCACGCTCAGCCACCATGAAGGAGAGATGCGCCTGCTGGTGGAGGATGACGGCAAGGGATTCGATGCCGCACGGGTCGACCACACTTCGCATTTCGGCTTGCTGGGCATCTCGGAGCGGGTCACCGCACTCGGCGGCACACTCGAGATCGACAGCAGTCCCGGCGCCGGAACCCGCCTTTCTGTCACACTGCCGGACACTGCGCTGAAGACAAGCCTTGCGGACGGGAGCCCGATTTCGCCATGATCAGGATCATCATCGCCGACGACCACACCTTGTTCCGTGTCGGCCTCAAGCAAATGCTGCACTCCTTCGCGGGCATAGAAGTGGTGAAGGAGGCCACCAATGCCGCCGAAGCGCTTGCAGAAGCAAGCGCCGGGGATGCCGACCTGATCATCATGGATCTGACGATGCCGGGCGTGTCCGGCACCAGCCTCATCGAACAAACGAGGAAGGCGCGTCCGGACCTGCCGATTCTGGTCCTGAGCATGCACGATGAACCGGGAACCGTGCGCCGCGCATTGCAGGCCGGCGCGTCCGGCTACATCACCAAGGGGTCGAGCCCGGACACCCTGTTCACCGCTGTGGCCCGGGTTGGCGCCGGCGAGCGGTTCATCGATCCCACCATCGCCGAGTCGCTGGCTTTCGATACGGCGACCCACGGCGCGGGCGATCCGCACCAGAGCCTGAGTCAGCGGGAGTGGCAGGTGCTGCGCCTGATCGCACAGGGCGTGATGCTGAGTCAGATCGCCGAGCAGCTGCATCTGAGCCCGAAGACCGTCACCACCCACAAGACGCACGTGATGGAGAAGCTTGGCATCGGCAACAACGCGGATCTGATCCGTTATGCCATCGAACACAGGCTTTTCGATTGAAAGCCTCTGAGCGAATCCCCTGCACGACCGGCTGGAGCCGGTGGCCGGCACAGGTGGCATGGTGATCCGCCGCGAGCCGGGAGGGAGGCCGCATCAGCGAAATCCCCGAGTTGACGGGATGCAGGCATGGATCGAGGAGTAGGCAAAATGGACAATGAAACCCGCGGACTCGGTCTGGCCCCCGCTACGGCGAGCGACTATCGTGAACTGGCCCGCAAGCGCCTGCCGCGACACCTGTTCGATTACCTCGACGGTGCAGCCTACGAGGAAGTGACGGCAGCGGAAAACCGGCAGGCGTTCCACCGTCTGCGCCTGCGCCAGCGCGTCATGCGCGATGTCTCGCAACTGAAGTTGGCGAGCCGCGTGCTGGGGCAGGAGCTTGCCTTGCCCTTGATCCTCGCCCCGCTCGGACTCGCCGGCGCAATGGCGCGCAGGGCCGAGGTGCAGGCGGCGCGCGCCGCGGAACGCGCCGGAGTGGCGTTTTGCGAATCGACCGTTTCGATCTGCTCGATCGAGGAAGTTCGCGCTGCAACCAGGGCACCTTTCTGGTATCAGCTCTATGTGATGCGCGACCGCGGCTACACTCGGTCGCTGCTGGCACGGGCTCAGGCGGCCGGTTGTCCGGTGCTGGTGCTGACGGTCGATCTCGCCGTCATGGGTGCGCGCTATCGCGACGTGCGCAACGGCATGGCGGGCGGGCTGTCGCTGAGCGGAAAGCTGAGCAAAGCTTGGGATCTGCTGTCGCATCCGCGCTGGCTGCTGGATGTCGGCATCCGCGGCAAGCCCCTGACCTTCGGCAACCTGACGGCTGCAGTGCCCGATGCGCGCAGCCTGCCGGCCTTCAAGGCTTGGGTCGATAGCCAGTTCGATCCACGCATCACCTGGAACGATCTGGCCTGGGTTCGGGACAACTGGCAGGGCAAGATCCTGCTCAAGGGCATCCTCGACACGGACGATGCGCGCCAGGCCGCGTCGGTCGGCGTCGATGGCATCGTCGTCTCCAATCATGGCGGCCGGCAGCTGGACAGCGTCGCAGCCAGCACCGACGCCTTGCCGCGAATTGTCGACGCCGTGGGCGATCGGCTCGAGGTACTGATGGATGGCGGCGTGCGCAGCGGACTGGATGTGGTCAAGGCGCTCGCGCTCGGTGCCAGAGCCTGCATGATCGGCCGCGCCTGGGGCTATGCGGTGGCAGGCCGCGGCGAGGCGGGCATCGCCCACATGCTGTCGGTCATGCGCAACGAAATGAACGTGGCGCTGGCGCTGTGTGGCGTGACCGACGTAGCGAAGTTGGATCGGGAGACGCTGCTGAAGGACGAGGCAATTACCGGGTAAAGGCGCCGTAGCGCCAGCGCCGACTCCTGCCCGCCTCCCTGCAGCATGCCCGCCGTTGCGCCATGGCCGGACGTACGGTATCTCTACGTAAACGTTGATAAATATCAAGAACCCGCTCAGCCAATTATTTAAAATATTTTCATTGTTTTTAGCCAAATTGGCAGTAGCGCCGCAATACCGACAGCCCGGAAATGTGCTCTCCATCTCGTTGCGGCAAATCACGACATATCACTATCGTAATAGGTGACAATTGACGCAAAATCCCTTAGGATTATATCCATACTGATAGTATTGACTTTATCTGGGCCGGCAGGAGAGTCGCCGCGATTGGAAACAGGTTTGCATTTAACAAATGGAGAGCAAGATGGCGCAACTACTGGAATGGACTCCCGATCTGAGCGTCGGGATCGAAGTTATCGACGCCCAGCACAAGCGTATCGTCGAATACATCAACTTGTTGCATGAGGCCCGTCTGCGCAGGGATCGCGAGGCGATTGCCAAGGTGATCGAGGAATTGGTGGATTACACGCTGTCTCACTTCAGCTTCGAGGAATCGATGATGGAGGAGGCAAAGTATCGCTTTTTGGCACCGCACAAGAAGGTGCATGAACTGTTCGTCCGCCGCGTCAGCGAATACCAGCAACGTTTCAAAATGGGCGAAGACGTGGAAACCGTGGCCGGCGACATGCAGAACACCCTGGTCACCTGGCTGATGAATCACATCAAGCGCGAAGACATGGATTACGGTCCGACAGTACGCGCCAGCCTCGGCGAGGACAAGCTCAAGCAAGCGACGGCGAAGAAATCGGGCTGGCTCGAGCGCTTCTTCGGCGGCCGATAAGCAGAGACAGGCAGTCGATGGCATGACCGTTGCAGCCTTGCGGTCATGCCTTGTTTGGCGTTGCCTCTCGCACCGCCCAGCGCCGATCGAGCGGGTTCCAGGCAAGTCTCCCGGCCCGCGACTTGTCGGGCCGTCATCCTGCAAGGGTGGCGGTGGTGTGGAGCTTTTGCCCCGCATAACCCCCGCGGGCATAGCCTCTTTATGACATGGCTCCCGTCCGAAGCATCTTGTCGAAGGGGCCAAGGAGTAAACTTTCGCTTTCCAGGATGCCGTTCCGGCGTGAGGGAAGCGCCAAATTCCTATGAATGAGTACTTGACGCCGGGTGCGGATGGCCGTCGCTCACGCCGAACTTGGGCGGCGACGTCATTGGTCTTCCTGTTAAGCGCCATTCTCGCGGCCAGCCTGATCTGGAACCAGCACCAGTACCGGCTTCGTCACGAGCGCACCGAGGCATCCCTTCAGGTCGCCGACTACGCCCAGGCACTCGGCAACACCATCGAGCACGCCCTGTCGGTCACTTATGCCATGGCCGCCCTGGTTCGCCACGGCCATGGCACGGTTCAGGATTTCGACAAGGTGGCCGGCGAGCTCCTCCCGTCATACCCCGCAGCATCGGTGCTGATCCTGGCGCCCGACGGAATCATCCGCAACGTGGTCCCGCTCGCGGGCAACGAAAAAGCCATCGGCCTCAACCTGCTTGAGGACCCGGTAATGAAGAAGGAGGCAACGCTGGCCCGGGACACGGGCAAGCTGGTCCTCGCCGGACCGCTCAATCTGGTTCAAGGTGGTATGGGCGTGATCGGGCGCCTTCCGGTGTTCCTTGAGGGCGAAGACGGCAAGCCCGCCTTCTGGGGCTTTACCAACGTCGTGATGCGCTTTCCGGACGCCATGACCGGCGCCAGGCTGCCGCAGCTGGTGGAGCGCGGCTTTGACTATGAACTCTGGCGCATCCATCCGGATACCGGGCAACGACAGGTGATCGCCGCTTCCGCGTCTGCCGCGCTGATCGATCCGGTGAACTACGTCCTCGATCTGCCGTATGGCAACTGGACCCTGAGCGCCGCCCCGCGCCAAGGCTGGAGCGGCAGCCTCTGGCTTTCGTCGAATGGCGCGCTGGGCTTCTTGTTCAGCCTCATGCTGGCTTTCCTGGCAAAACTGCTGATTGAATCCAGAATGCATGAAGAAGAACTCGAAGCACTGGTGACACAGCGAACCACCGATATTCTCGCCTCGAAAAACCAGCTGGCGGCGATGCTCGAGGCGATTCCCGACCCGATGTGGGAACTCGGGCTCGACGGCTATTGCCATGGCTGTCATTCCTGGCGGGTCGAATCGCTGGCTACGTTCATGCTCGAAATGATCGGCCACAAGGTGTGCGAAACGTTTCCGCCCGCAGCGGCCGACACGATCATGGCTGCCTTGACCGAGGCCCAGGCCAATGGCTCGTCACACGGCAGGGAGATTGAACTGCGGCTGGCGCACGAGAAACTGTGGTTCGAGCTTTCGGTTGCCAGCAAAGCCAGCCAGCCCGGCGAGGAAGATCGTTTCATCGTTCTCGCCCGCGACATCACCGAGCGCAAGCGCGCTGAAACGGAGCTGCGCATCGCCGCCACCGCCTTCGAGTCGCAGGAAGGCATGCTGATCACCGACGCGAACAACGTGATCCTCCAGGTTAACCGGACATTTACCGAAATGACAGGCTACACGGCAGCTGAGGCAATAGGCCACACGCCCCGCTTGATCAGATCGGACCGGCACGACGCGGCTTTCTATGCCGCCATGTGGGAAACCCTCAGGGCGAATGGTGTATGGCAGGGCGAAATCTGGAACCAGCGCAAGAATGGCGAAGTGTTTCCCTCCTTGCTCACCATCACCGCCGTGAAGGGACACACCGGCGCCATCACCCACTATGTCGGCAGCCAGCTGGACATCACAGAACGAAAGGCGGCCGAAGAGAAAATCGAGCATCTGGCCTACTTCGATGCGCTTACCGAACTGCCCAACCGGCGCCTGCAGGCCGACCGTCTGCAACAGGCCGTGGCGGCGAGTGCGCGCAGCAGGAAGCACGGCGCACTGCTTTTCCTCGATCTGGACAACTTCAAGACCCTCAACGACACGCTGGGTCATGAAATAGGCGATTTGCTGCTGCAACAGGTCGCCCAGCGGCTGCACGGTTGCGTCCGCAAGGGAGACACCGTGGCCCGCCTCGGCGGCGACGAATTCGTGGTCATACTGCAGGACCTGAGCGAAAAGTCGGAGGAGGCCGCAGCCCAGACGGAAGCCATCGGCGAGAAGATCCGCGATACGCTGAGCCAGGCCTACACGATTGCCGGGCAGACGCAGCTCAGCACTCCAAGCATCGGCGTCACCCTTTTCGCCGGTGAGGACGAAAGCATCGACGAACTGATGAAACGCGCCGACCTTGCCCTGTATCAAGCCAAGGCCGCCGGGCGCAATACGCTGCGCTTCTTCGATCCGGACATGCAGACCCGGGTGTTGGCACGCGCCAGGCTGGATGCCGACTTGCGCGAAGCCGTCCTGCAGGAACAATTCGTCCTCCACTATCAACCCCAGGTGGACGCCACGGCCGGCATAGTCGGCGCCGAGGCCTTGCTGCGTTGGCGACATCCCCGACGCGGCATGGTGCTGCCCGCCGAATTCATTCCCCGCGCCGAGGACACGGGATTGATCCTGGTCCTGGGCCACTGGGCGCTGAAGACCGCAATCGCGCAGCTGGTCGCCTGGGGGGCGCGACCGGATACGGCCCACCTCATCCTGGCGGTGAATGTGAGCGTCCACCAGTTCGCCACGCCGGGTTTCGTTGACGACGTACTGGCCCTGCTCGATCAATTCGGCGCCGACCCCCGCAAGCTCAAGCTGGAGCTGACCGAAAGTCTGCTGATGGAGAATGCCGACGACGTCATTGCCAAGATGACCGCCCTGAAGGCGCGCGGCGTGAGCTTTTCGCTGGATGACTTCGGTACCGGATATTCGTCCCTCGCCTACCTCAAGCGTCTGCCGCTGGCCCAGCTAAAGATCGATCAGTCCTTCGTGCGCGACGTGGCCACCAACCCCGGAGACGCTGTGATCGCCAATGCCATCATCGCCCTGGCCAACAGCATGGGCATGTCGGTCATCGCCGAGGGAGTGGAAACCGAGGAACATCGAAATTTTCTCGGCAGCCACGGCTGCCAGGTCTATCAGGGCTACCTGTTCAGCGCACCGTTGCCGATCGAGGAATTTCAGCAGTTCCTGGCCGGCTTCGAGCAAAGCGTTCCGTCGACGCCATAGGGCCGGCGCCAATCGCG
>DAIOGL010000084.1:0-1277 GCA_036745235.1 Sulfuritalea sp. | reverse complement strand
TTGATGCCGCGTCCCTCGAGGTTGTAATAGGGATTATTGAGGGCCTGAATCTCCAGCTCGCAGCCGTTGCAGGACCCGGCATCCACCTCGCGAATGGTCAGCGCCCTGCCCAGAATATGCAGGATCTCGTCGTGCAGCCGGTCGATCTCGCGCTGCGGCCCTCCTTCGGGAAGCGGCGTGGGCTCGGTGAGGATGCCGGTGCGGAAGATGTGTCTGAGCAACGGGATCACAGATCAGCTCCGCTGTAGGAAAGGTTGAACGACTTGTTGATCAGCGGGAAGTCGGGAACGATATCCTTCATCACCGCGTGCTCCAGCGCCGGCCAGATCTGCCACGAGGGATCGTGCGGGTGGACGCGGGCCAGCTTGCCGTCCTCGCCGAACTGGACGCCGACCAGCACCTCGCCGCGCCAGCCTTCGATCACGCCCAAGCCGCTGGCGCCGCCAATCGGCGCGATTTCAAATCGCGTGTCGCCCGATGGCATGCCGACGGCCATTTCGCGCAGCAAGCGCAGCGATTCGAAAATTTCATCGAAGCGCACGGCGACACGCGCAGCGACGTCGCCGCGCTCATCGGTGACCGGGCGCACGCCCAGCTTCGCATAAGGTGCTGGCGGCGTGTAGCCCTGCCGGTGCGCCCGGCCGTCAAGCAGAATGCCGGTACAGCGAGCGGCCAAGCCGGTCAACGAGAGTTCTTGCGCCAGGGTGGCGTCGATCGCGCCGGTGGTCGCAAAACGATCCTGCAGGCCGGCGTGCGCGTCATAGAGCGTGCGCAGCCTTTTCACTTCGCTGCCGATGACGCCGCACTGCTCGACGATCGCGGCAAGCGCCGCAGCCTCGATATCCATGGCAACGCCACCGGGCATGATGCGATCCATCATGAAGCGGTGGCCGAACACCTGATGGTTCAGCCGCAGCCAGGCTTCCTTGAGGCGCATGAACTGCGTGAGGCCGAAGGCGAAAGCGGCGTCATTGCCAATTGCGCCGAGATCGCCCAGGTGATTGGCGACGCGCTCGCGCTCGAGCATCAGCGCACGCAACATGAGGGCCCGCGGCGGCGCCTCGATCCGGCACGCAGCCTCCACCGCTTCGGCGTAGGCCCAGGCGTAGGCGCAGGTGGAGTCGCCGGAAACGCGGCCAACCAAGCGCGCGCCCTGCGGCACATCGGCACCGACGAACAGCTTCTCGACACCCTTGTGCAGGTAGCCCAGCCTCTGTTCCAAACGCAGCACGCGCTCGCCGATCACGGAAAACCGGAAGTGTCCCGGCTCGATGATC
>DAIOGL010000083.1:3440-9467 GCA_036745235.1 Sulfuritalea sp. | reverse complement strand
TGAACATCACGGCCAGCGAACGCTCGATGCGGCGGCGGTGGATGAACAGGCGCGGCGAAGGTTCGCTGCCGCTCTTGCGGTCGGCGCGCGCCTCGACCTGCGCATCGAGGTCGATTTCCTCGCCGTCGAACTGGCGCTTCTGCGGCTTGTCCTCGCCGCGCAGGGCCTCGAAGCGACGGCGGATGCTGCGGATCAGGTGGGCGTGGCGCGTGCGCACTTCCTCGACCCATTCGGGGTCGCCGGCCCGCGCCTCCATCTCGTACAGGTGGCACCAGCCGCGCCGCCACGAAGCGCGCCGGTAGTCCCATTCATCATAGAAGGCGTCGGGCGGGGTGGTGACGCCGGGCACGATCGACTCATCGACGCCATCGACCGGCTGCCAAGCGCCCGGCCCGGCCGGGTGCAGGGCTTCGGGCGGAATCTCGCCGAGATCCTGCATCAGCGACTTGGCCGCCTCGCGCGCCGCGGGCGGCAGCGCGCTTAATTCGGCCTGCGGGTCGGGCACCTGCATCTCGCCTTCCGCCGCGAGCGGCGGGTAGTCGGAATTGTCGGCGGCGCCGGCCTTGCTATCCGTCGCCGCGATCACATTGAGGGCGCGGCGCACGACGGCCAGCTCGCGCGATATGCGCGCCGCGCGCACGCGCCGGGCGGCCACCGGATCGAGCGTGCCGACGTGCGGAAGAATCGGCGTGTCGCCGGCGCCGACTGTTCTCAGCTCCGCCATGCAGGCGAGGCTGTCGGCGACCGTCGCCTCGGGTCGCGCCAGCTTCGCCGCCGCCGCCTCAAGATCGGCCGGCCACGGCCCGCGCAGGCCGGCGATTTCCAGCGCGAGGCCGGGCAGTTCGACGGCGATGCAGGCTTCGAGGCGCATGGCTTCGAACACGGCGAACCAGGCCAGTCCGCGCTCACGGTCGGGCCACTGGTCCAGCTCGGGTTCGGGGTCGAGCCTGAAGGTGCCGAAGCGCGTCTGCGCCCAGAGCAGCGCCGCGATGGCCTTGTAGAGGCGGCGGTTGCCTGCGGCATCGTTCGCCGCGTCGAGCCGCTCCGGCAGCCACAGGGTTTCGGTATCGGTCCACGCCTTCGGGCCGCCGACCAGCCGCAGCGGGCGGCCGTCGAGCGCCTGCAGGAAGCGCGAGAGGCGGCCCTCGACCGCGCCGAAGGCGACGCTGTCCTGCGAACGCAGCGCGCTGGCCTTGTGCGCGTCGGCAAATTCGTTGAGAGCCTTGCGCGTGGCGGCGAGGCCGCTGCGGTCATAGGCATCGAGGCCGGCGCGCACCCAGTCGTCGAGCTGCGCGCCGAGCCCGGCCGCCTGCGTCGCGGCCAGCGAAGCGATCAGCCAGCCGAGGTCGTCCGAGGTCTGCGCGGCGACGCCGGCCCAGTGCAGCACGCGCTCCTGCAGCTCGCGCGGCAGGCCTTCGAGCAGCGCGGCAGGCTCGGCCGCGGAACGCTGGCGCAGGGAGAGCAGCAGCAGTTCGTCGAGCCGTTCCTCGAGTTCGTGAGCGAAGAGCTTGCGTTCAGACATTACCGCTTAACTTTCATGATAGCGAGAGTCACCCGCCGAAGTTGAAACTTGCGAAAGGCGAATTGAAGGCCCGCCCCTCCCATCCGCTACGCGGCCCACGGCTGGCTTTGCACAGCCAGCCGGCTGCGGCGGCGCGACCCATGCGTCGCGAATTCCCGCCTCGCCCCCTCACGGGGAGGCTATCGGTTAGCTCGCTTCGCTCGACTATCACCCGTCGCTCCGAACGAGTTATTTCACATCAAAAGACGGCGCGGATCAGGTCGTCGAGCGCATCGCGCGTGTCGGTCTCGTCGGCCAGAGGTCGGGCGATCGCGGCGGTGCAGGCGATCGCCGGCGCCATGCCGCTGGCAATCAGTTGCGCGGCATGCACCAGCAGGCGGGTGCCGGCGCCTTCGTCGAGCCCGGCGCCCTTCAGCTTGCGCGTGAGCCCGCCGAGCTTGACCAGCTTCTGCGCGGTATCGGCATCGACGCCGCCTTCGTGGGCGACGATGCGCGCTTCGGTCGCGGCTTCCGGATAATCGAAATCGAGTGCGACGAAGCGCTGCCGCGTGCTCGGCTTCATTTCCTTGAGCACGCTCTGGTAGCCGGGGTTGTAGGAGATCACCAGCATGAAGTCGGGCGGCGCGGTGATGTACTCGCCGCGCTTTTCCACCGGCAGCGCGCGGCGCGAATCGGTCAGCGGATGGATCACCACCGTGGTGTCCTTGCGCGCCTCGACGATCTCGTCGAGATAGCAGATGGCGCCGGCGCGCACCGCGGCGGTGAGCGGGCCGTCCATCCAGACGGTTTCGTCGCCGACGATCAGGTAGCGGCCGACGAGGTCGGCGGTGGTCAGGTCGTCGTGGCAGGCCACGGTGACCAGCGGCCGCTTCAGGCGCCAGGCCATGTGCTCGACGAAGCGCGTCTTGCCGCAGCCGGTGGGACCTTTCAGCATCACCGGCAGGCCGCTTTTGGCGGCGGCGGCGAAGACGTCGAGCTCGTCGCCGGTGGCGTGGTAGTAGGGCTCGCCGGCGAGGTGCACGAGCGGCGTGGAGGGTGCGCGGGCATCTGCGCCGCTGGCTGGCTTGGCTGCGTTCATAGGTCTATTTCTTGGCTTCCTTGGCTTGTCTGGCTTCGTCAGCCATGCGCTTCTTCATTTCGCGCAGGCGCGAATCCACCTGCGAATGCTCGTAGAAATTTCCGTCGCCGGCCTTTTGCGCCAGCTCCAGCTGTTCCACCGCATCGGGCACCTGGCCCTGCAGGGCATAGGCTTCCGCCTGGGCGCGATGCTGCTGCAGTCGCTTGCCGAGCACGGAATAGGTCCTCGCCTGCAGCGCGTGCATCTTCGCATCCGCCGGGTAATTCAGCAGTTCGTCCTGGGTGACCTTGATCGCCTCCGCCGGCTGGCGGGCTTCCAGCAGCGCCTCGATCAGGCCGTAGGCGATCGCGCGTTCCTGCGGGAAGCGCGGCTGCGCGGCACGAAGGATGCTCACCGCCGTCGCCGCATCGCCCTGCTTGAGGCGCAGCTGGGCCGCAAGCGTCTCGATCATCGGCGACTGGGTCTTGAGGCGGCGCAACTCGCCCATCTCACTTTCGGCTGCGGTCAGGTTGCCGTCGCGCAGCTGCGCCTGCACCAGCCCGTAGCGCATGGCCGCCTCGCTGCCGGCAAAGCTGCGATCCTTGAGCCGGGTCTGGAATTCGGTCACCGCATCGCGCGAGCTGCCTTCCTGCGCGCGCAGCTTGGCGCGCACCAGCTGGAACTCGAGCGAATCGGGCACCTGCTTGTAGGGCCGCGACTGGATGCGGTTGCCCATGTCGGCCAGACGTTCGGTGGTCAGCGGGTGGGTGCGCAGATAACCGGGCGCATTGTTTTCATACAGGCGGCCGGACTTCTGCAGGCGCTCGAAGAAGCTGCTCATGCCACGAATGTCGAAGTTGGATTTTTCGAGCAGGCGCAGGCCGATGCGGTCCGCCTCGCGTTCGAAGTCGCGCGAGTAGTTCAGCTGGTTCTGGATCGCGGCGCCCTGTCCAGCCATCAGCGCCCCCACGGCGAGATCGGGGCTGCTGCGGGCGGCAAGAATCGCCACCGCCATCGCCAGGATGCTCGACACCTGGCCCTGCCCCGACTTGCTGATGAGGCGCGCCAGGTGATGCTGCGTGACGTGCGAAATTTCGTGCGCCAGCACCGAGGCAAGCTCCGATTCGTTGGCGGCGGCGAGGATCAGCCCGGTATGCACGCCGACGAAGCCGCCGGGCATGGCGAAGGCATTGAGCGTGGGGTCCTTCAGGGCGAAGAACTCGAACTCCTGCCGGCCCTCCTCGCTCTGCGAGGATAGCCGGTTGCCGATCCGGTTGAGATAGCTGACGACCTCGGGATCGTCCAGCCAGGCCGGATCGCGGCGAATCTCGAGCATGATCGATTCGCCGATGCGGCGCTCCATCGCCGGCGAAAATTCGGTTTGCGCCGCTTCGCCCAGATCGGGCAGGCCCTCGGCCACGGAAAGCGGCGCACAGAGGATGCCGAAGCCAAGAACGGCCGCGCTGGCAAGCGGATAAAATTTCATACCGCTATGATAGCGGCTTCACCAAATCGAGTTGTGACAGCGTATTTCATGAAGCCACCTCCAAAGTCATCCCTGAAGCCCCCCGCCGCGTCGCTGACCCATTTCGACGCCGCCGGCCAGGCGCACATGGTCGATGTCGGCGCCAAGGCCGAAACCGGCCGCGTGGCGCGGGCGCGCGGCCACATCCGCATGTCACCCGCCACTTTCTCCCTGATCCAGAGCGGCTCCGCAAAGAAGGGCGACGTGCTGGGCATTGCGCGCATCGCCGCGATCCAGGGAGCCAAGCGCACCTCCGACCTGATTCCGCTGTGCCATCCGATCGCAGTCACCCGCGTCGCCGCCGAACTGACGCTGGACTCCGCCCGCCATCGCGTGACGATCGAGGTCACGGCGGAGAGCTTCGGCCGCACCGGCGTCGAGATGGAGGCGCTGACCGCCGTCTCGGTCGGCCTGCTGACCATCTACGACATGTGCAAGGCCGCCGACCGCGGCATGATCATCGAAGACATCCGCCTGCTGGAGAAGTCCGGCGGCAAATCGGGACACTGGCTGGCAGATACGGACCGCAAATGAACACGAACAACTCCCAACGCGCCGTGGCCTGGTGGCTGTTCGCCTGCTGCGCCATGGTGTTCCTGACCATGGTGGTCGGCGGCGTGACGCGCCTGACCCACTCCGGCCTTTCCATCGTCGAATGGAAGCCGCTGATCGGCGCCCTGCCGCCGCTGACCCACGCCGACTGGCTCGAACTCTTCGCCAAGTACCAGCAGACGCCCGAGTTCATCAAGCGCAATCACGACATGACGCTCGACGGCTTCCAGTTCATCTTCTGGTGGGAATGGGCGCACCGGCTGCTGGGGCGGAGCATCGGCGTCGTGTTCTTCCTGCCCTATGCCTGGTTCCTCGTCCGCGGCAAGCTGCGCGGTGCGCTGGCCGCCAAGGTGTTCGGCTTCTTCATCCTCGGCGGCCTGCAGGGTGCGATGGGCTGGTACATGGTCAAGAGCGGGCTGGTCGACGATCCGCGCGTGTCGCAATACCGCCTCGCGGCGCACCTCGGACTGGCCTTCCTGCTGTTCGGCCTGATGGGCTGGACCGGGCTGGGAATGCTGCAGCCGAGGAAGGCAAAAGTCGGCGCAGCGCCGTCGCCGACTGCTACGCAACGCCTCGGCACCTGGCTGGTGGCGCTGGTGTTCGTCATGGTGCTCTCGGGCGCGCTGGTGGCCGGCATCCACGCCGGACTGGCCTACAACACCTTCCCCCTGATGAACGGCGCCTTCGTCCCGCCCGAGATATTCATGGTCGATCCGCTGTGGCTGAACTTCTTCACCAACATGGCCACCGTGCAGTTCGACCACCGCATGATCGCCTGGGCCCTGATGGCGCTGATTCCGTGGTTCTCCTGGCGCATCTGGACAGAGACGCCGGGCGCCCGGCCGGCCGCCGTGGCGCTGACGCTATGGCTCGCGGTGCAGGTGAGCCTCGGCATCGCCACGCTGCTGCTGCAGGTCCCGGTGGCGCTGGCCGCCTTGCATCAGGCCGGAGCGATGGTGCTGTTCGGGTTGATCCTTTGGGCCAATCACGCGATAAGACGCGCCTGATTCACTCGTAGCGAATTTCGATAATGTCGATTTCGCGCACGCCGCCGGGGCTGTCGAAGCGCACGGTGTCGCCTTCGCGCGCCTTGAGCAGCGCGCGCGCCAGCGGCGAGATCCAGCTGATGCGGCCGGCCGAGGCGTTGGCCTCGTCGATGCCGACGATCTGGTAGGTGGCTTCGGCGCCGTCGGCGTCGCAGACGGTGACGGTCGCGGCAAAGAACACCTGCTCGACGTTCTCCTGCTGCGCCGGGTCGACGATCACGGCCGACTCCAGCCGCTTGGTCAGGAAGCGAATGCGCCGGTCTATCTCGCGCAGCCGCTTCTTTCCATAGATGTAATCGCCGTTTTCCGAGCGGTCGCCATTGCC
>DAIOGL010000083.1:2177-3340 GCA_036745235.1 Sulfuritalea sp. | reverse complement strand
ACAAAATTAAATGTTAACATTCAAAGCATGACAAATCCCGCCCCGCCGCTGCCGCAACGCCCGCTCGCCACCGTCCTCGTCTACGCGGCGCTGATCGTCTGCGTGGCGATGGGCATCCGCCATACCTTCGGCCTGTTCCTGACGCCGATGAGCATGGAGCACCAGTGGAGCCGCGAAGTCTTCTCCTTCGCCCTCGCGCTGCAGAACCTGATGTGGGGCGCCTCGCAACCCTTCGCCGGCTGGCTCGCCGACCGCTACGGCGCACGCCGCGTGCTCTGGAGCGCCAGCCTGCTCTACGCGCTCGGCTTGCTCGGCATGGCCTACGCCGCCACCGGCACCGGGCTCGCGGCCACGGCCGGCCTGATGATCGGCGCGGCGCAAAGCGGCTGCACCTACAGCGTGGTCTTCGCCGCGATGGGCAAGCTGGTGCCGGAAGCGAAGCGCGGCTGGGCGATGGGCGTGGTGGCCGCCGCCGGCTCCTTCGGCCAGTTCCTGATGATTCCGGTCGCGTCGGGCCTGATCGGCGGGCTGGGCTGGTTCGGTACCCTGCTGGTGTTCGCCGCCGGTGCCTTCCTGATCATTCCGCTGGGCGGCGCGCTGACCAAGGGCTTGGTCGCCGGCGCCTCCGGCCACGGCCAGACCGCGCGCGAGGCGCTGGGCGAAGCGATGAGCGAGAAAAGCTTCGTGCTGCTGATCGCCGGCTACTTCGTCTGCGGCTTCCAGGTGGTGTTCATCGGCGTGCATTTCCCGACCTACCTGATCGACAAGGGCATGGGCGCCAGCGTCGGCATGACGGCCCTGGCCCTGATCGGCCTGTTCAACGTGTTCGGCAGCTACACCGCGGGCCACCTGGGCGGCCGCTGGCCCAAGCGCCACGTGCTGGCCGGCATCTACGCCGCGCGCAGCGTGGTCATCAGCCTCTTCCTCTGGGCGCCGCTCTCGCCCGTCAGCGTCTATCTGTTCTCGGCGGCCATGGGCCTGCTTTGGCTGTCCACGGTGCCGCTGACCAACGCGATCGTGGCCCAGGTGTTCGGGGTGCGCTTCCTGGGCATGCTGTCCGGGCTGGTGTTCTTCAGCCACCAGGTCGGCAGCTTCCTCGGCGTCTGGCTCGGCGGCAAGCTGTTCGACGCCACCGGCGCCTACGACACGGTATGGGGCATCTG
>DAIOGL010000083.1:0-2077 GCA_036745235.1 Sulfuritalea sp. | reverse complement strand
TCGGCGGCAAGCTGTTCGACGCCACCGGCGCCTACGACACGGTATGGGGCATCTGTATCCTGCTCGGGGTGCTGTCGGCGCTGATCCACCTGCCGATCGACGAACGCAGCCTGGAATCGCGGCGCCTGGCGCCGGCCGCCTAAACCTTCCCGATCGCCTGCACCGCGCCGATCTGCGGGGTGATTTGGCCGCAATTCGAAACGCGGTCCGCCGGCCCCGGCGAAGCCCGCTGCGGCGGGACAGAAATAGCCGATGATCCTGCCGCAGCTTGCCGCAACAAGCCCGGCGCAGGATGGCTAGGATGCTCCGGATGCCTTCCCAAATCGAACTCTACGAAGAAATGAGCCTGCTTTCGTCGCGCATGGCTGCGGCCGCGCGCGCCAGTGCATGGGACACCCTGAAGGAGCTCGAACTGCGGATCGCCGGCTTGCGCAGCCGCCTGCCGGCGCTTGCCGAAGACGGCGATCTGCCGGCCGCGGATCTGGCGCACAAGCACAGCCTGATCCAGCGCATCCTCGACGACGACGCCGAAGTGCGCCGCCACACCGAACCCTGGATGGAGCAGCTGTGCCAGCTCCTCAGCGACAGCGCGCGTCGCCGCGACATCCTGAAGGCCTACGCCGCCAGCGTCGGCAGGTGCTCTCCCGACAGCCGCAGTCCGTAATCCGCGGCGCCGTATCGCCGGCGCCGACTATTCCCGCCCGTCAGTTCGCCCGTTTCGCCGCCAGGTAGAGCGGCATCACCTGCGGCAGGTGCTTCTGGATTTCCTTGATGCGATGATCGCCCGCCGGATGGGTCGAGAGGAATTCCAGCGGCGTCTTGCTGTCGGCGGCCGCCATCTTCTGCCACAGGCTTACCGCGGCGCGCGGATCGAAACCGGCCCGGGCGGCCAGATCCAGACCGACCACGTCGGCTTCGGATTCATCGTCGCGCGAAAACTTGAGCGACAGCAGATTGCCGCCCATCTGGAAGGCACCCGAATAACGGCCGCCGCCCACCAGTTCGCCGAGCAGACTCGCGCCCAGCTGGGTGATCTGGCTCTTCGCCATGCGTTCGCGGGCATGCTCGCGCAGGGCGTGGGCGATCTCGTGGCCCATGACCATCGCCGCCTCGTCGTCGGTCAGCTTGAGCGTGTCGAGGATGCCGCTGTAGAAGGCGATCTTGCCGCCGGGCATGCAGAACGCATTGATCTGCCGCGAGCCGATCAGGTTGACCTCCCAGTGCCACTGGCGGGCGCGGGGATTGTAGCGATCGACGAAGGGAATCATGCGTGCGGCGATCGCGCGCAGGCGCCTCACCTGCGGATGGTCGTCCGGCCCCAGCGCATGTTTGGCCGCCGCCTGGCTTTTGAGTTGCGAATACTGCTGCGCCGCCTGGTTTTCGATCGCGCCGGCCGGCACCAGATTGCGCATGCGCGAAGGCTGACCGACATCGACGCCGTCCGCCAGCGCCGGCAGACCGCACACAAGCAGCGCCAGAACGAGCAGCGCGCGCCGCACCTTATTCGCCTTCGCCGCCCAGCACGTCGATCAGATGCGCCAGCAGTTGCGCCAGCTCGCCGCACATCAGGGTGAAGTCGGCCGCGAACAGGTCGTCGGCGTTCTCCGCCTGGCGCTCGGCGTCCTCCTTCAGCAGATCGAGGAAAGCCAGCTTCTTGATCTGCAGTTGCTCGGTCAGCACGAAGGAAATCCGGTCGTTCCATGTAATTGCCAGGCGCGTCGCCGACTTGCCGCCGGCGATGTGGGCGCGCACCTCGTCGCTGTCGAGGTTGTGCCGGACGTAACGCACGGCGGCGCGCTCCTCGGCCGCGGCGCGCAGTTCGCAGTCGCGATCGATGCTGAAACTGCCGGGCGCCTCGCCCGCCGCCAGCCATTGCGTCATCGCGGTGGACGGCGCCAATTGCGTCTTGATCAGGGTCACCGGCAACTCGCCGAGGGACAGCTTGAGATGCTCCATGACTTCGTCGGCGCGGGCGCTCGACGAGGCGTCGACCAGCAGCCAGCGATTTACCGGGTCGATCCAGACGTAGGTCAGGCCGCGCTTGGCGAAGGCGCGCGGCAGCAGCTCGGCCTCCATC
>DAIOGL010000082.1:6301-9588 GCA_036745235.1 Sulfuritalea sp. | reverse complement strand
GGCAGGTTGTTGGCACGCCAGCCGCCGCTGCGATTGCGCTGGCCGTTGGCGTCCTTGTTGCCCTCGAAGCCTTCGAGAACGTTGTAGCAATCGGGAAATCCGGCCTCGGTGGCAACTTGCGCCGCCTTACTGGAACGTTGTCCGGACCGGCACAAGAAAATCAGCAGGGATTCGGTCGTCACGCTGTGCTTCAGGGTCTGAAGGAAATGCGGATTGAGCACGTTGCCGGGATAGCCCATCCATTCGATCTCGAGGGCACCCGGCACGCGGCCGACCCAGTCCAGCTCGGCCTTGGTGCGCACGTCGATGAGCCGGGCCCCGGGTGCGAGCTGCAGGAGTTCATGCGCCTCCAAGGGCGTCAGCGCTCCTTCGTACGGAAGATTCAGTTCGCGGGCGCGCGACTGCGCCAGGCTGAGAATTTCGGTGATGCGTCCCATGGGAATACAGGCCGGACCGGCGGGATAGAATGCAAGGGTTTCGAGTATAGCTTCCCCCAATGGCCCGCGAAACCCACTCAGACAACATGGCCGACGCCCCGCCCGAAAAGACGCAGACGAAGGAAGACGAACGCTTCCAGGAAGGCCAGCGCATCACCCGGGTCAGCGTCGGCGTCAATATCGTGTTGACCGCGATGCAACTCGTGGTCGGCTTTGCCGCGCATTCGCAGAGCCTGATCGCGGATGCCATGCACACGCTGTCGGACATCGTCGCCGATGCCTTCGTGCTGTTCGCCAACCGCAAGGGCGCGGAAGCTGCGGATGCCGATCATCCCTATGGCCATGGCCGTTTCGAGACGGCGGCCTCGCTGGTCCTGGGCCTGCTGCTGGCAGGCACCGGCGGCGGCATCCTGATCGCCGCCGCCGGACGCCTGCAGGATATCGGCAGCGCGCCACCGGTCGGCGTTGCCGCGATGTGGGCGGCGATGTTCACCCTCGCGGCCAAGGAAGGCCTGTTCCGCTACATGCTGGCGACCGCCGAGCGCCTGCGCTCGCCGATGCTGGTGGCCAACGCCTGGCACGCCCGCGCCGACGCGCTGTCCTCGCTGGTGGTGGCGGCGGGCATAGCCGGCGCGCTGCTCGGCTTCAACTATGCCGATGCCGTGGCCGCCATCATCGTCGGCGCCATGATCGTGCGCGCCGGATTCAAGTTCGGCTGGGCAGCGATACGGGAACTGATCGACACCGGCCTTTCCGCCGAGGAAGTCGCAGCGATCAGGCAAACCATCGCCAGCACCTCCGGCGTGCTCGGCATGCATGAACTGCGCACCCGGCGCATGGCGCATCAAGTGCTGGTCGATGCCCATGTTCAGGTCAATCCGCGCATCAGCGTGTCCGAAGGGCACCGCGTCGCCGAATCGGCACGGCAGCGGGTGCTCGACAGCCACCCGGAGGTGCTCGATGTGCTGGTCCATGTCGATGCCGAGAACGATCTGCTCGGCAATGCGGCGATTCAGCTGCCCGATCGCGCTTACCTGCTGGAACATCTGCGCGGGCTGCTCGGCGTGAACCTGCCGGAACTCCAGCCGACGACCCTGCATTACCTGGGCAACCGGGTCGAAGCGGAAGTCTTTCTGCCCCCCGGGTTTGCCGACGACGCCGTGCTGGACAGAATCAAACAGCGCATGGAAGAGGCACTGCCCGGCGACCCTTGGTTCGTCGCCATCCGACTCAACCGGAGAATTGCACCAAAGTAGTGCTTGCTGCGCCGCATATGCACTCCATTGGTGCGCTTATTGAGGAGTCGAGAAGCAAAAACACTTGTGGCACAATTGCTTCCTTTCGCGTCGCGAATGGCACGCTAACTGCTACCACTCTGCTGCGCCGTTCTATCGGTATCGATTCGCAGCATTTGCCATTCATTCTCAGGAGAACTACTCATGACCCCCCAGGACGTAATCAAGATGGTCGAAGAGAAGGAAGTCCGTTTCGTCGACTTCCGCTTCACCGACACGCGCGGCAAGGAGCAGCACGTTGGCGTGCCGATCTCCCACTTCGGCATGGACAAGTTCGAAGACGGCCACGCCTTCGACGGTTCCTCGATTGCCGGCTGGAAGGGCATTCAGGCATCCGACATGCAACTGATGCCGGACGCGAACACCGCCTACATCGATCCCTTCATGGACGAGACCACGCTGGTACTGACCTGCGATGTGGTCGAGCCGGCCGACGGCAAGGGCTACGACCGCGACCCGCGTTCGATCGCCAAGCGCGCCGAGGCCTATCTCAAGTCCTCCGGCATCGGCGACACCGCCTATTTCGGTCCGGAACCCGAATTCTTCATCTTCGATGCCGTCGAGTGGAAAATCGACATGTCCGGCTCCTACTGCAAGGTCATCTCGGAAGAGGCGGCCTGGGCCTCGGCGGACAAGTTCGAGTCCGGCAACACCGGCCATCGCCCGACCGTCAAGGGCGGCTACTTCCCGGTGCCTCCGGTCGACAGCCTGAACGACATCCGCGCCCAGATGTGTATCGCGCTGGAAGCCTGCGGCGTGCCGGTCGAAGTGCATCACCACGAAGTCGCCACCGCCGGGCAGTGCGAAATCGGCACCAAGTTCAGCAGCCTGGTGCAACGCGCCGACTGGACCCAGGTCCTCAAGTACATCGTGCATAACGTCGCCCACAGCTATGGCAAGACGGCGACCTTCATGCCCAAGCCGATCGTCGGCGACAACGGTTCCGGCATGCACGTGCACCAGTCGATCTGGAAGGGCGGCAAGAACCTTTTCGCCGGCAACGGTTACGCAGGCCTTTCCGAAACTGCCCTGTACTACATCGGCGGCATCATCAAGCATGCCCGCGCGCTGAACGCCATCACCAACCCGCTGACCAACTCCTACAAGCGTCTGGTTCCCGGCTTCGAAGCCCCGGTCAAGCTGGCCTACTCGGCGCGCAACCGCTCCGCCTCGATCCGCGTGCCCTACGTGCATAACGACAAGGCGCGCCGCATCGAAGTCCGCTTCCCGGATCCGGGTGCCAACCCGTATCTGGCCTTCACCGCCATGATGATGGCCGGTCTCGACGGCATCCAGAACAAGATTCACCCCGGCGATCCGGCCGACAAGAATCTGTACGACCTGCCGCCGGAAGAGGACGCGAAGATCCCGACCGTCTGCTCCAGCCTGGAACAGGCGCTCGAGTACCTCGACAAGGGACGTGAGTTCCTGCTGCGCGGCGGCGTGTTCAGCAACGAGATGATCGATGCCTACATCGAACTCAGGATGGAGGAAGTCACGCGCTTCCGCATGACCACCCATCCGCTCGAGTACGAGATGTACTACTCGATCTGAT
>DAIOGL010000082.1:0-6201 GCA_036745235.1 Sulfuritalea sp. | reverse complement strand
TTTCTGCAATTGACATACACTCGGCGCATGAAGAAAGTTTTCCTTGCCATCCCGCTTCTGCTGCCGCTGACTGTGGCCGCCAGTACGCTGTACAAGTGCACGGACAGTTCCGGCGTGGTGCTTTACACCAACCAGAAGACCGCCAAGAAGGCCTGTACGGTGCTCTCCTACCAGTCGCCGCCACCTACTTCCACTGGCAGCGGCACCAAGCCGCGCGCCGCCGCAACGCCGACGCCGGGGGATTTCCCCCGCGTTTCGGGCAGCGAACAAAAGGCTCGCGATACCGACCGTCGCGCGATCCTCGACAAGGAACTCGCCAACGAATTGCAAAACCTGGAGAAAGCCAGGAAGGCGCTGTCCGACGCCGGAGGCCAGCCCCCGGACAAGCTTCAGCCCCTGCGCGACACCGCGGCATTGCACGAACGCAATGTCGAATCGCTGAAGAAAGAGCTCGGCAACCTGCGCTGAGCCAAGGCTCGGATGGGATCCCTCGGCTGGTGCGCTTCTTGCACAATAGTTTCGTGATGAATGCGACCGACAAGCCCAATGCCTTCAGCGGACTGGATCTGCTCTCCTCGGCCGTCGTGCTGGTCGATGCCAAACTGATCATCCGCCACGTCAACCCCGCCGCCGAGAACCTGTTCGCCGTCAGTTCGCGCCAACTGCTCGGCCAGCCCCTGCAACGGCTGGTGGGCGATCCGCCCGAGCTGTCCGCCGCGCTCGACAATGCGCTGAAGAACAACTGGAGCTATACCGGGCACAACATCCTGATCAAGCGGGCGCAGGATGAGCAGCTGCATGTCGATTGCACCGTGACGCCAGTCGAAAGCGGCAGCGCCCGCCTGTTGCTGGAGGTGCGCCCGATCGACCAGCAGCTGAAGGCGGCGCGCGAAGAGCAGCTCGCCCAGCAGCAGCAGGCCAACCGCGAACTGGTGCGCAACCTGGCGCACGAAATCAAGAACCCGCTGGGCGGCATTCGCGGCTCGGCGCAGCTGCTGGAACGCGAGCTGGCCAGCGACGCGCTCAAGGAATATACCCGGGTCATCATCGACGAGGCCGACCGGCTGCAGGACCTGATGCAGCGCCTGCTCTCTTCGCATCGCGTGATGCAGCCGGCGCAGGTGAACGTCCACGAGATTCTCGAGCGCGTGCGGCGCCTGATCCATGCCGAATACCACGACGTCACTGTCCGCCGCGACTACGACACCTCGCTGCCCGACATCACCGCCGACCGCGAACAGTTGATCCAGGCCATTCTCAACATTTCCCGCAACGCGGCGCAGGCGATGCAAGGCAAGGGCGAGATCATTTTCCGCACGCGGGCAGTGCGCCAGGTCACCCTGGCCAAGAAGCACCATGCGCTGGCACTGGAATTGCAGGTGATAGACAACGGCCCAGGAATACCGGAAGAGATTCGCGACAAGATCTTCTATCCGCTGGTCTCGGGCCGCGAGAACGGCAGTGGCCTCGGGCTTACCATCGCCCAGAGCTTCGTTCAGCAACATGGTGGAACTATTGAAGTCACTTCGCGCCCCGGCCGTACCTGCTTTTCGCTGATGCTGCCGCTGGCCAGAAAGAAAAGGGAAGAACTGTGAATGCCGTCTGGATCATCGACGACGACCGCTCCATCCGCTGGGTGCTGGAGAAGGCCCTCGGCCGCGAGAACATACCTGCCAGATGCTTCGGTTCGGCGGACGAAGCGCTGGCAGCGATCGCGAGCGGCCAGCACCCGGACGTGCTGATCTCCGACATCCGCATGCCGGGCAGCAGCGGACTCGACCTCTTGCGCCAGGTGAAGACGCAGTACCCCGGCCTGCCGGTGATCATCATGACGGCCTATTCCGACCTGGATTCCGCCGTCGCCGCCTTCCAGGGCGGCGCCTTCGAATATCTGCCCAAGCCTTTCGACGTGGATCAGGCGGTAGACCTCGTACGCCGGGCCATTACTCAAGCCTCGCACCAAAATGGTGCGCCAACGGAAACCAGCGTCGTCCCCGAGATCCTCGGCCAGGGCGCGGCCCTGCAAGAAGTCTTTCGCGCCATCGGCCGGCTGTCGCAGTCCCACGCGACGGTCCTGATCAACGGCGAATCCGGGACCGGCAAGGAACTGGTCGCCCGCGCCCTGCATCGTCACAGCCCGCGCCGCGACGCGCCCTTCATCGCGATCAACACGGCGGCCATTCCGCGCGACCTGCTCGAATCCGAACTCTTCGGCCACGAAAAGGGCGCCTTCACCGGTGCCGCCGCGCTGCGTCGCGGCCGCTTCGAGCAGGCCGACAACGGCACGCTGTTCCTCGACGAAATCGGCGACATGCCGGCCGAGCTGCAGACCCGCCTGCTGCGCGTGCTCTCCGACGGCAACTTCTACCGCGTCGGCGGCCACCAGCCGGTGAAGGCCAACGTCCGCGTGATCGCCGCCACCCATCAGGACATGGAAGACCGGGTCAAGGCCGGCCTGTTCCGCGAAGACCTGTTCCACCGCCTCAACGTCATCCGCCTGCGTCTGCCGCCCCTGCGCGAGCGGCGCGACGACATCCCGCTGCTGGCGCAGCACTTCCTGCAAAAGAGCGCGCAGGAACTCGGGGGCGAGCCCAAGCGCCTCACCGACGCCGCACTGAAGTACCTGCAGGGGCTGGATTTCCCCGGCAACGTGCGCCAACTCGAGAACCTTTGCCACTGGCTCACCGTGATGGCCCCGGGGCAAAGCGTGGACATCGCCGACCTGCCGGCGGAACTGCGCGACGGTTTGGATAATGCGGCGCGCCGCGATATGCCGGCAGACTGGAACCAGGCACTGGCGACTGAAGCCGACCGGCTGCTCGCCGCCGCGCCTGGCCATGTGTTCGATCAGCTCAACCGCGAGTTCGAGGCCACGCTGATCCGGCGCGCGCTGAATGCCACCGGCGGGCGCCGCATCGATGCCGCGCAACTGCTCGGCATCGGGCGCAACACCATCACGCGCAAGATTCAGGACCTCGGCCTGGACGACATCAAGGGCGACTCCGAGGCGACCTGAGGGCCCCGCTTCAGTTATAGTCAGGCCGGTTATTCCCCTGCGCCGTCAGGCGCCCGTCGTCAGAGGAAACCTGCATGCCTGTCACCATCGCCGCTATCGCCGCCAAGCTCGGGGAAGCCGCGCGCCGCTTCGACATCGATGTCCTGCCCACCTGCGATTCGACCAACGCGGTGCTGCTGAGCCGCGCCGAGGCCGGCGCGCCTTCCGGCACGGTGGTCATCGCCGAGGAGCAGACCGCCGGCCGCGGCCGCCGCGGCCGCACCTGGTTCGCCAGCCCCGGCGACAGCCTGACTTTTTCCCTGCTCTGGCGCTTTGCACCGGGCACAGCGCCGGCCGGGCTGTCGCTGGCTGTAGGCGTCGCCGTGGCGAGGGCGTTGCAGGGACTCGGCGCTGGCGCGCCCTGCGTGCCTGGAAATCCGCTTCGCGGGCAGGCAACGGCGCTGAAATGGCCCAACGACATCCTCAGGGACGGCCGCAAACTCGGCGGCATCCTGGTCGAACTGGTGCCCGGTGCGCCGCATGCTGCAGTCATCGGCATCGGCATCAACCTGCGCCTTCCCGCCGGCATGCCGGCGGATGTGCGCGCCGCATCGGCCGCCGTCTGCGAAGCCGGCGGGATTGCCCACGCCAACGATTTGTATGCTGCCCTGCTCGCCGAACTGCTGACGACGCTGGAAAGCTTCGCGGCAGGGGGCTTCGCCGCGATTCGTCCGGAGTGGCTCGCGCACCATGCCTTCCAGGATGCCCGCGTCAGCCTGTCGAGCGATTTCGGCCCACCGCGCGAGGGCATCTGTCGCGGCGTCGACATCGACGGCGCACTGCTGCTCGATATCGACGGCCGTGTCGAGCGCATCCTTTCCGGCGAAGTCTCGCTGCGGCCGGCCTGAACGACAGCCATGATTCTCTGCCTCGATGCCGGCAACACGCGCCTCAAGTTCGGCCTCTTCGACGGCACCGGCTGGCTCAAGCAGCGTGCGCTGGACTACCCGCAGCTCGACGACCTGTTCGACCGGCTGCCGGAGCGACCGACACGCATCGTCGCCTGCAACGTCGCGGGCGACGAAGTACGGCTACGTATCGAGGCGTTGGCCGAACAATCCGGCCTTCCGCTCGCCTGGCTGACGAGTTCCTTCACCGCCTGCGGCGTGACCAACGGCTATGACAATCCGCGACAGCTCGGCGCCGACCGTTGGGCCGCGCTGATCGCGGCGCGCTCCCTGCACGAAGGGCCGTGCGTGGTGGTCATGGCAGGCACGGCGACCACCATCGACGCACTCGATGCCAAGGGCCTGTTTCGCGGCGGCCTGATCCTGCCCGGCCTCTCCCTGATGCGCGCCGCGCTGGCGCGCAACACCGCCGATTTGCCTTACGCCGCCGGCCATTTCCAGCCGCAGCCGACCAACACCGACAATGCCATCGTCAGCGGCGCGATCGAGGCGACGCTGGGCGCCATCGAACGCATGCATGCCACGCTGGAAGGCGATGCGCTGTGCCTGCTCTCGGGCGGCGCCGCGGCCGAACTGGCGCCGCATCTCGGCGTGCCCCATCGCGTGATCGACAACCTGGTGCTGGAAGGCCTGGCGGTTTACAGCAAGACTACTTGAGCAACTCCCCCGCGACGATCAGCTGGCGCACCTGAGTCGTGCCGGCGCCGATCTCGATCAGCTTGCCGGCGCGGTAAAGGCAGTTCACCTCGGTCTCCCACATGAAGCCGTTGCCGCCATGGATCTGCACCGCATGGTCGAGCACGGTCTTCAGCATGTAGCCGGCATGCAGCACGGCCGCGGCCGAGCGCTTGTGGATCTCGCCGCGCCCGGCATCATTGGCGGCGGCGACTTCCTTCAGCACCTGATAGGAAAACGCACGCACCGATTCCAGCGCCGCGTACATGTCGGCCAGCATGCCCTGCACCAGCTGGAAACTGGCGATGGGCTGGCCGAATTGCACCCGCGTGCGGGCGTAGTCCAGCGACAGGTCGAGGGCGCGCTGGGCCACGGCGATGACATGGCCGCTGAAGAAGATGCGCTCGATGTCGAGCCCGCTCATCACCACCTTGACGCCCTTGTCTTCGCCCCCGACCAGGTTGGCGGCGGGCACGCGGCAATCGTCGAACAGCAGCTCGCCGGTCGGGCTGCCGCGCCAGCCCATCTTCTTCAGGCTCTGCGCCACCGAGAAACCCGGCGTGCCCTTTTCCACGACGAAGGCCGAGATGCCGTGCTGGCCGCGTTCCGGATTGGTCTTGGCGTAGATCAGCAACAGGTCGGCGACCGGGCCGTTGGTGATGAACATCTTGCGGCCGTTCAGCACGTAGTGGTCGCCGTCGCGGCGCGCCGTGGTCTTCATCGAGCCCAGCGCGTCCGAACCGGCGCCGGGCTCGGTCAGGCCCAGCGCGCCGATGCCCGAGAGCATGCGCGGCAGGAAGCGCGCCTGCTGTTCGGCGCTGGCGTTCCTCACCAGGTTGTTCACGCAGAGGTTCTCGCTGGCGCCCCAGCTCGCGCCGAGCATGTTGTTCCAGTAGGACAGCGCTTCGCCGATGAAGAACTGCGAAACCAGATCGAGGCCCGGCCCGCCGAGCGATTCGGGCACGGTGGTGCCGAGCAGCCCGACTTCGCCCATCTTTCGATACTCGTCCCCGGGAAACCAGTCCTCGTCGTCCATGCGCCGCAGCAGCGGGTGATGCCGCTGCTGCGCATAGCGCCAGGCCATGTCGTAGATGTGCTGGTGCTGTTCCTCGAAACCGTAGTTGCGCAGATCGATCATGACGAATTCCTTTTTTGACGACGAAGTCTAGCCGATCACGCCGGCCACTTGATCGCACCGCGCGCATCGCCGACAATGCATGATCGTCCGGAGGAGACGTCCATGCCTGTCCACTTTCTCGCCACGCTGCCGAACTTTCTCGCCTACCTCGGCACCGCCGTCGTGCTGCTGGTCGCCTTCGTCGCGATCTACCTCTACGTCACGCCCTACGAGGAAATCAAGCTGATCCGCGCCAACAACACGGCGGCGGCGATTTCCCTGTCCGGCGCCATCCTCGGCTTCGCCATGCCCATCGCCAACGTCATCGCCCACAGCGACACGCTGCTCGATCTCGCGGTGTGGGGCGTCATCGCCGGCATCGTGCAGCTGCTGGCCTGGGGCGTGGCGCGCGTGGCGCTGCCGCAACTCCAGGAGGACATCGCCGC
>DAIOGL010000081.1:0-9669 GCA_036745235.1 Sulfuritalea sp. | reverse complement strand
ACAAAGAGGAGTGGATTCAACAATGAAGCTGGTCACATTCGTTGCAGAAGGCAAGCAGTTGGTCGGGGCGCTGGACGGCGATGATGTCGTGGTTATCGACATTCCCGACATGCGGTCCCTGTTCGCGCTCGGAACACCGGTCCAGGAGTATGCCGAAAGGCTCAAGACGACCCGACGCTATCCGCTCGCCAGCGTGCAGCTCAAGGCCCCCATCATTCCGAAGAAATTCTTCCATACCGCCGGCAACTATGCCGAGCACGCGCAGGAGGGCGACCGCGCGAACTGGGTGGCGGCAATCAAGCCGTGGATCGTGTTCTTCCAGAATGTCGATGCGATCATCGGCCCGGACGCCCCTGTCATCTATCCCGAGCACTTGACCCGGCAACTCGACTACGAACTCGAACTGTCGATCGTCATTGCGAAGCCGGGAAAATACATCAGCATCGAGGAAGCCAAGGATTACATCGGCGGCTACGTCATTTTCAACGACATCACGGCGCGCGACATTCAGCGCCGCGAAATGCAGTCGTCCAACTTCTCCTTCAGCAAGTCGATCGACACCTTCTGCCCGGTCGGACCCTGGATCGTCACGGCGGACGAAATTCCCGATCCCTACAATCTCGACCTCGAACTGCGGGTCAATGGCGAGAAGCGCCAGATCTCCAACACCAGCCACATGTCGGTGACCATTCCGCAAATCATTTCGAAGTTTTCGCCTGCCGGATACTCGGCCGGCGACATCATTTCGACCGGTACGGTATCCGGCGTCGCCGCATTCAGCGCCGATCCGGAAGCCTGGTTCCTCAAGCCCGGCGACCTGATCGAAGCCGAGATCGAAAAGATCGGCGTGCTGCGCAACCGGGTCATTTCCTGGAAAGAGGCATACGGCGTCGATGCCCCGGAATTCGTCGGATTCTGATGCCATGACTATCGACCGAACGAAGGTATGGACCGGCACGCTGAATGAAGTGGCGCTGGCAGGCCGGCCGAAAGCCAAGGCAGGCTTTTACGACACCACGCTGCGCGATGGTGAGCAGTCCACCGGAGTCATGTTCGATCCGGAGCAGAAGCTGGAAATCGCCCGCATGGTCGACCAGCTCGGCGTCGGACGGATCGAGGCCGGTTTTCCGCGGGTTTCCGAGGATGACCGGGAGGCAATCAAGCTGATCCTTGCCGCCAAATTGAAGGCGGAGATCTGGGGCTTCGCGCGCGCAATGCCCGAGGATGTCGCTGCCGTTGCCGACCTCGACCTGCGCCACAGCGTGATCGAGGCGCCGATCTCGAACCAGAAGCTCAAGGCACTGGGCGTATCCAGGGAGTCGGTCCTCGAGCGGATCAGGAACTCGGTCGAGTTCGGCGTCAAGCAGGGTATCCATGTCGCCTTCTTCGGCGTCGATTCGACCCGGGCCGACCTCGACTTCTTCGAACGCGTGTACAAGACGGCCCGCGATGCCGGTGCGGCCGAGTTCGTGATCGTCGATACGCTGGCGATCGCCACCCCGGAAGCGGTGTCCTACCTTATCGGCAAGGCCCGCAGCTGGCTGGGACAGGATGCCATCATCCACTGGCACGGGCACAACGACTTCGGTCTGGGAACTGCCGATGCGATAGCCGCAGTAGGAGCCGGTGCCCGCTGGGTTCAGGGCACCATCGACGGCATCGGGGAACGCGCCGGCAACGCCAATCTGCCGGAGATTGCATTTGCACTCGAACTGCTCTACCAGGTCGATACCGGCTTCCACTTCGATCGCGTACGCGAGACATCCAGGCGGCTGCGCGAAATCGCCGGATATCAGGTCGAGCCGTGGAAATCGGTGGTGGGTGAAACGCTCTTCGTTCGGGAGACCGGAGCGGTGGCGGCTCAATTCCACATTCCCGAAGCCATCGAGCCCTATTCCTCCGATCTGGTCAATACGCCGCGGAAGATCGTTCTCGGCAAAAAGAGCGGGCTTGCGTCGATCAAGATCAAGTGCGAGCAACTGGGATTGAATGTTGCGGAAGACCGCTTCCCCGCGCTGCTTGCGGAGGTCAAGAAACTGGCAATCAGCAAGAAGCGACTGGTGACCGACGAGGAGTTCGGCAGTCTGGTCGGCACGATGTCGGCAGCGGCCTAGCAGGGGTTGTTGCGGCACCCGGCTAAGCCGGTTTGCGGCACCCATTGAAACGAACAACAGGGATCAACATGAACAACGGACGATTTCAGGACAAGGTGGTTTTCGTAACAGGTTCCGGCCGCGGCTTCGGAGCGGTGCTGGCCAAGGCCTTCGCCAGGGAAGGCGCGCATCTGATCATTCATTACAACAGCTCCGCCAGCGGTGCCGAAGAGGTTGCGAATGCCGTGCGCGCACTGGGCCGCAAGGCGCTGGTAGTGCAGGCCGACATCTCGAGTCTGACCGACGTGCAGCGCATCACGAATGCCGCGTTCGCCGAGTTCGGCAAGGTCGATGTGCTGGTGAACAACGTCGGCGACATGGCGCTCGAGCAGACATCCTGGCGCCAGCTGGACGAGAAGGCCGTCGATCACATGCTCGCGGTAGACATCAAGGGCACCATGTTCATGATCCATGAAGTCGGATCGCGCATGATGGATCTCGGCGGCGGCTCGATCGTCAACATCGGTTCGCAGGTCGTCATCGCGGGCAGCCCCCGCGCTCCGCAATACGCGGCGGCCAAGTACGGCGTCATCGGATTGACGAAATCCTACGCGCGCGCGCTGGCACCCAGCGTGAGGGTAAATACCCTGGGCGCGGCCTTCATGGAAACCGAAGCACTGAAGAACCGGGAAGACTGGAAGAACGGCCGGCGCGAGGAAGTCCTGCGCCAGACGCCCCTCGGACGCATTGCGACCCCGGAGGACATGGTCGGGCCGACGCTATTCCTCGCCAGCGAGGAATCGCGCCACATGACCGGGCAGTTCATGTTGTGCAACGGCGGACTGGCGATGGTCGGGGCTTGAACGCTGTGACCACCGCGACACAGCCGAGCAGATCCGGTATCAGGCGCCAGGGAGCATGCGGTGAGCGATAAACTCAAGCTGGACCTGCGCGAACACGTGCTGGTGCTGACGCTCGACGATCCGGCGACACGCAATGCCCTCAACGGCGACGACCTCTATTCGGCGTTCGAGGCGGTCACGGAGCGCTGCAACTCGGACCTCGACATCCGGGCCGTGGTCCTGACCGGCGAGGGGCCGGCCTTCAGTTCCGGCGGCAACGTCAGGGACATGCGCGACAAGAAGGGAATGTTCGGCGGCGAACCGCACGAGATCGCCGAACAGTATCGCCGGGGAATCCAGCGCATCCCTCGCGCCCTGATGAGCCTCGACGTCCCGCTGATCGCAGCGGTCAACGGTCCGGCAATCGGGGCAGGTTGCGATCTGGCCTGCATGTGCGACATGCGGATCGCGTCCACCCGGGCCACCTTTGCCGAAAGCTTCGTCAGAGTCGGCATCGTGGCCGGCGACGGGGGCTCGTGGCTGCTGCCGCGAATCGTAGGCTATGCGCGCGCCGCAGAAATGGCATTCACCGGCGAAGCCGTAGATGCAAAGCAGGCCTTCAACATCGGGCTCGTCTCGAAGGTCGTGCCGCACGAAAAGCTCATGGAATCGGCGCTCGACCTTGCCTTGCGGATCGCCTGCAACCCGCCGCACGTCCTGCGCTGGACCAAACGGCTGCTGAAGGAATCGCAGCACGAACGGCTCGACACGATTCTCGGCATGGCTGCAAGCTACCAGGCGCTCGCGCATCAGACTGCGGACCACGCGGAAGCCGTGGCGGCCATGCTCGACAAGAGACCGCCGACATTTTCGGGGCGATAGATGACCACGGACGCTTCGCCGGCACTGGTGCTGCAGGAACGACCCGCCGACGGCGTGGTGCTGCTGCGCCTCAATCGCCCGCAGGTACTCAATGCCCTGAATCTGGAACTGCGCCGCGAAATTGCCGCGCAATTTCGTGATTTCGGCTCCCGCGACGATGTTCGCTGCATCGTGATGACGGGCAACGACAAGGCATTCTGTGCCGGCGCCGACCTCAATGAGTACGTTGACGCGACGCCCACCGAGATCATCGGGCGCAACATGCCCCTGCTGTGGGATGCCGTCGCGGACTGCCCCAAGCCGGTGATCGCGGCCGTGAATGGCTACGCGCTGGGTGGCGGATGCGAACTCGCCATGCATGCTGATATCATCATTGCCGGCGAGTCGGCGATGTTCGGCCAGCCCGAGGTCCGCGTCGGTCTGATCCCGGGAGGCGGAGCGACCCAACGCCTGACCCGGGCCGTGGGCAAGTTCGTGGCAATGAAGCTGTTGATGACCGGCGAACCCCTCACCGCCGCAGCAGCTGCGTCCAGCGGCCTTGTCAGCACGGTTGTCGCCGATGACCAGGTACTGCCGGAGGCGCTGAAACTTGCCGGCGAAATCGCCGGTTTGCCGGCTTTCGCGATTCGGCAGATCAAGGAACTGGTCCTGGAAAGCATGAACGGATCGCTGGCTGCGGGCCTGCGTCAGGAACGGAAGGCGTTTCAATTGATGTTCAGCACCACAGAGAAGACGGAAAGGATGCGCAGGTTTCTGACGAAAAAGTCGCAAAGGATTTCGAGCAAAGAACCATCACCAAACCACCAGGAGGATGAAAAACCATGAGACGTTTCCAAGCTTTTTATTCAGCTGCACTTGTCACGCTCGGCAGCATCGCGCTGCTTGGCAGCGCGCCGGCAATCGCCCAGACCCAGACCTTCGAGTTGAAGGCCACCCATTTCCTGCCGCCCAATCATTCCTTTCACAAGGAGCTGGTGCGGTGGGGTGAAGAACTCTCCAAAAAGTCGAACGGGCGCCTCCCCATCAAGGTATTCCCCTCCGCCCAGATGGGTCCGACGCCGCGGCAATTCGACCTCGTACGCACGGGTGTCGCCGATATCGGCGTAGGCCTCACCGGTGCCACGCCGGGACGCTTCCCGATGACCGAAATCTCGAACCTGCCGTTTGCGGTCACCGACAGCGCGACCGCCTCCAAGGCAATGACGGAACTCGCGCCCAAGTACCTCACCCAGGAGTACGCCGGGGTCAAGCTCCTGCAACTCGCCATCACTTCGCCGCTCAAGTTCCACATGACGAAGGCGAAGCTCAACACCCTGGCCGATTTCAAGGGTTTGCGGATCCGCTATGCCGGCGAGCTGTTTGCCGAATCGATCAAGGCATTCGGCGGCACGCCGGTCGCGGTGCCTCCGGGCGAAGTCGTCGATGCCATGGGCAAGGGGACTGTTGATGGTGCGATGTTCCCGCATGAAGGCGCACAAAGCTTCCAGGTCGGTACGGTCGCCAAGTTCTCCTACGAGCCCGGGATCAACGCCGCAAGTTTCTTCTGGATCATGAATCCGGCGAGTTACGAGAAGCTTCCTGCCGATCTGAGGGCATTGATCGACCAGACCACAGGTCCTGCCAATGCCGAACGCATCGGCAAGGTGCTTGACGACGCCGAAGTGGAGGGACGCAATTACCTCAACAGCAAGGGCGTTCAGGTCGTCACGTTTCCGGATGCCATGCAGCGCGACATGAGGAATGTCGTAAAGCCGATCATCGACACCACGATCGGCAAGCTCGAGTCCAAGGGGCAACCTGCACGACAACTCTACGACGCACTGCTCAAGAGCGGCGCCCGCTAAGCAGCCAGCCAGCCCGCGCCGTCGCCAATTGTGCGATGGCGCGGACTCCATGAGGTGAGAACGCAATGCAAAGAGGCTTTTTTACGGGAAAGCTGGTGCGGATATGTTCCGCATTGTCCGCGCTGGCGCTGGTCCTGATGATGTCGGCGACGGTTGTCGACGTCCTGATGGCGAATCTGTTTCGCCGCCCGATCGTGGGTGTATTCGACCTCGTCGAGACCACCCTGGTCCTGGTCGTGTTTCTCGGCTTCCCGGCGACATTCCTTTCCAATAGCCACATCGCGGTCGATGTGATCGATCTTGTGACGTCGCCGGAGACTGTTGCGCGTCTGAAAGTCGTCGCCAAGCTTCTGACCCTCGTGTTTCTGACCTTCCTCGCCTGGCAAATGGTCACTCCGGCCCATGACGCGTTCAAGTTCGGCGAGCGCAAGCAGGAGCTCGGACTGCCGCTCTACCTATTGTGGATTCCGATGATCTTTGGCATTGCAGTCTCCGCGCTGATGGTTCTTCTCTCGCTCTTCGAGCGTGAGACTTCGTCGCCGACGGACAAGGAGTGATGATGTCCGTCCAAATGATTGGCGCCATCGGCATGCTGGCGCTCCTGGTGCTGATTTTTCTTCGCGTTCCCGTCGCGATCTGCCTCGGCATCGTGGGCTTTCTCGGATATGTGGCTCTGGAGGGCTGGGCCAAGGCGACTACGGTCATCGGTGCCGCGCCCTTCGACATCGCCTCCGGCTATGCCTTGTCCGTCGTGCCGCTGTTCGTGCTGATGGGTGAGTTGGCTTCGGCGTCCGGCATGTCGTCACGGCTGTTTGCGGGAACGAAGTCGATGTTCGGCGAGTTGCGGGGCTCGCTCGCCTACGCAACCATCGGCGCCAATGCGGGCTTCGGCGCGGTATGCGGTTCGTCGGTGGCCTCGGCCGCCACGATGACCCGGATCTGCGTGCCGGAAATGCGCCGCAACAATTACGACGACCGGTTATCGACCGGTTCGGTGGCGGCCGGCGGCACGCTGGGAATCCTGATTCCGCCGTCGCTGATATTCGTCATCTACGCAGTCATTGCACAGCAGTCCGTGCCCCGTCTCTTCGCTGCCGGATTGCTGCCCGGGCTCGTGCTCACGGCCTTGTATATCGCGGCGGCGGCGGTAATGGTGAAGATATTTCCATCGTGGGCGCCGCACGGTACCCGGGAATCCTGGTCGCAGCGCGTGCGCAACCTGTTGGGCATGTGGGAGTTCGTTCTGCTCTTCGGGGTCTCCGTGGGCGGCATCTACGCGGGCCTATTCAGCCCGACCGAAGCCGCGGCCGTCGGCGCCTTCATGGCATTGGTGATCGGCGTCATGCAACGCCAACTCGACCTCGACGTGCTTGCCAAGTGCTTCTCCGAGACGGTGAAGACCTCGTGCATGCTCTTCATGATCATCATCTGCGCGATGATCTTCTCCTATTTCGTGGTGCAGGCACAGTTGCCCGAAGCGTTGATCGCCTGGATCAAGAGCATGGGCATGTCCCCGCTCTGGCTGATGATTACGCTGATCATTACCTACATCGTGCTGGGATGCTTCCTCGAAGGCATCGGCCTGGTTCTGATCACGGTACCGGTATTCCTGCCGGTGGTCGTCGCCAGCGGCTATGACCCCGTCTGGTTCGGCGTGCTGGTCGTGGTCGTGGTCGAGATGGGTCTGATCCACCCGCCCGTGGGCATGAATCTTTTCGTGATTCAGGCCCAGGTGCCGGATATACCCATTCTTTCCATCTACAAGGGCACGCTGCCATTCCTGGTCTCGCCGATAGTGCTGATCGTGCTGCTGCTGTCCTTCCCGGACATTGCGCTGTACCTCCCGCGCATGCTGTATGGCAAATGAGTCCTGCCGGGACTGCGTCCTGGTCCAGGGTGCAGGCAGCGCTTCCGGCAGGGCTTGAAGCGCTCCCGTAGAGACGACACATGGCCTCCCTCGTGCTGTTCTTCTCCCCCGGTTCCTGTTCGCGGGTAAGCATGGTTGCGCTCGAGGAAGCCGGAGTCGACTACACGACCCGGCGCGTGTTGTTGGCGGACGGCGAGCAGCGTGGACCGGATTTCCGCGCCGTCAATCCGAAAGGCAAGGTTCCGGCCCTGCTGGTCGACAGTCGGGTACTCACCGAAAACGTCGCCATACTGACATTCCTGGCGCGACGTCACCCCGAGGCGGACCTGCTGCCGACAGCCGATCCGTGGCAGGAAGCGGAGGCACTGTCGCTGCTCGGCTGGTGCGCATCCGGACTGCACCCTTTGGTGACCCGCCTGCGGCTCCCGCAACGTTTCTGCGACCTGCCGGGCAGCGTCGATCGCGTCCGCGAACTGGCACGCGAAGAGATGATCGGACAGTTGAGCGTTGCTGAGGAGCGCTTGTCGCGCCAGCCCTGGATGCTGGGACGGGCGTGGTCAATCGCAGACACTTACCTGGCGTGGGCCTGGGGACGCTGTCCCGAGTCGGGCATCGACGCCGCGCGGTTTCCTCACCTCTGCCGTCATCACGACAACACCATGACGCGACCGGCCGCACAGCGGGCAATCCGGCGCGAAGCGACGAACTGAGGTTTGCGCCCGCAAGACCTTCAGGCAGAGCTTCCCTGCGCAACCTGGCGCAGGACTTTTGCGAAGCGGGCGGCGATCGGCGACAGTTCCTCGTTCGCTCGCCACATCAGCCCGACAGGCCGCAACGGGCCGACGTCGGTCAATTCCACGGCGCAAATTCGCCCCAGTTCGCGCTCGACCTCGACCAGCCTCGGCGACATGATGGTCACGCAATCGGAGCTCATGACGATCGCCTTGATGGCGAGAATCGAGTTGGTGTTGATCGCCCGCGTCGGCCACCCGATGCCTGCCGTGGCGAACATGTTCTCCAGCTGCCGTCTGAACGCACTGCCACCCGCCGGCAGTACCCATTTGACGCCTTCCAGATCTTTCAAGGAAACCGATGAAAGGCTGGCCAGCGGATGCTCCGCGCGCAGGATCAGCGACCAGTCCGCCAGCAGCAGCGGTTCGGTTTCAACGTCGGGATAGTCGGGGCCCACGCCCAGTCGACTGATGACCAGGTCGAGTTCTCTCGACCTGAGCATCGACAGGATTCTGTCATCGAGATCCTCGACTACCGATACCGAGACATCCGGCGTTTCGCGCAGCAGCACCTCCAAGGCCAGGGGAACCAGGCCCACGGCGGTGATCGGCGTGATTCCCAGGGCCAGCAAGCCTTCCAGGCCCATCGACCGCAGGCGGGTATCTACCTTGGCGCGATCGAGCAGCGACTCCAGCGCCTGTGCGTGAAAGGCCAGTGTCTTGCCGAACTCGGTAAGCCGCGCACCGTGGCGATCCCGGTCCAGCACGCGTACGCCCAGTCCGTGTTCCAGAACGGCAATGCTCTGCGACAAGGCCGGTTGCGACACGCGAGTCGCCTCCGCTGCACCGCTGAAGGAACCATGCCGGGCAACGGCGAGCAGGTCTAGCAATCGGCGCGGATCCAGTCGCATTGTGACTCCTGTGTCGAGATTTGCTGTATGTACGGGGTTCGCAGGCACCGCGACGCATTTTGCGCCGGACCACGGATTTCAGCCCGGGAGTTCGCTGTCTTGAAGGGCGTTTCCGTGCCTCGAAAACAGGCAGAGGATACCGTAAGCGGCACGGTCCTGACCGCCGCTGCGCTGGAGCAAGCCCTGATCGCCGTAGCGCCGGCGCCGACTCCCGCCCCGCCCGCCTTCAGTAGAGAAAACGGTCATTCAAGTCGTCCAGGTTCAGCTCGTGCAGTATCTGCGCCAGACGCTCGCGCGCGTTGCCGCGCGGCGCGTTGGTGAAGCGGGCGATGATCAGTTCGTTCTTCATCGAATGTTCCCAGCCCACCAGCTCGGTGACGCTGAGCTGGTAGCCATGCGCCTCGAGCAGCAGACAGCGCAGGACGTTGGTGATCTGGCTGCCGAATTCGCGGGTGTGGATCGGATGGCGCCAGATCTCCGACAGCGCGGTCCGGCCCAA
>DAIOGL010000080.1:0-9718 GCA_036745235.1 Sulfuritalea sp. | reverse complement strand
GGGCCAGCGTCAGGCGCCGCTTCATGCCGCCGGACAGCGTGCGGATATTGGCGTCTTCCTTGCCGGCGAGGCCCGCGAAGTCGAGCAGTCCGGCGATTTTCGGACGGATGGCGGCATCGCGCATGCCGAAGTAGCGGCCATAGACGATGAGGTTTTCCGCCACGGTGAAGTCGGGATCGAGGTTGTCGAACTGCGGCACCACGCCGATCTTCATGCGCGCTTCACGGGCGCGCGCCGGCACCGGCTCGCCGACCAGCGTGATGGCGCCCGAATCGGGCGCGGTCAGGCCGAGGCAGCAGCGCAGGGTGGTGGTCTTGCCGGCGCCGTTGGGGCCGAGCAGGCCGTAGCATTCGCCGCGCTGCAATTCGAAGTTGAGTCCGGCGACGACTTCGCGGCCGTCGTAGGACTTGCGCAGGGCGGAGACGATCAGGGGGCTCATGGTGCGACTGCGGCGCGGCGTTAGTGCCAGGCGCGATGGATGATGTCGCGGATCAGGTGCAGGCGGCGGTGGAAGAAGTGGTCGGCGCCGGGAATCACCACCACCGGCAGGTCCATCGGCCGGGCCCAGGCCAGCACGTTGGCGAGGCGCACCGTTTCGTCTTCGGAGCCGTGGATCACCAGCGTGTCGGCCGGCACGGACTCGGTATGGTAGCTGCGCGTGCCCTCGACATGGCCCGCGGCGGTGCCGACCAGCACCAGCCAGCGTGGCGGGTCGCCGGCTGCGGCGAGGCGCCTGGCCAGGCGCGTGGTGACATAGGCGCCGAAGGAAAAGCCGGCCAGGTAGAGCGGCAGCGGGGCGCCGGACGCGGTCAGCACGTCGGCATAGCGGGCGCGCGCCCAGTCGTGTACCGCCAGCACGTCGTCGGTCTCGGCATCGCCGTGGTCATGCTCGCCCTCGCTGCCGCCGACGCCGCGAAAGCTCGGCCGCAGCGTGATGCAGCCGCGCTCGCGAAAGGCGCGCGCCAGGGTGGTCACCACCTTGTTGTCGGCGGTGCCGCCGAACAGCGGATGCGGATGGGCGATCAGCGCGATGCCTTGCGGATTCTCGTGCCCGTCGACGAAGACCTCGATCTTGCCGTCCGGCCCGTCGACCAGAATGCGCTCGTGTCTGGACACCAGTCAGATCTTCAGGCGTTCGACCACGCGACCGTGGACCAGGTGCTGGTCGATGATCTCGTCGATGTCTTCCTGGTCCACATAGGTGTACCAGACCGCCTCGGGATAGATCACCATCACCGGCCCCTCTTCGCAGCGATCGAGGCAGCCGGCGGAATTGATGCGCACATTGCCCGGCACCTTCTTGCCGAGCGCCTTGACCTTGTCCTTGGCATAGGCACGCATGTCGCCGGCGCCGTGATTGTTGCAGCAGGCTTCGCCCGCGGCGCGCTGGTTGGTGCAGAAGAACACGTGGTGCGTGAAATGGCTCATGGAGCGGGCTTCCGGCAAAAGACGAATTATAGGGGCGGCGGGTATTTGACCGCGTTCTTGACGATCTTCTCGCGGGCCGCCGCGATCGGATCGATGCCGAGCACGTCGGCCAGTTCGGTCAGATAGATCAGCACGTCGGCGATTTCGTCGGCGACCTCGGCGCGCTTCGCCGGGGCCAGGTTCAGGCTTTCCTCGGGCGTCGCCCATTGGAAATGCTCGACCAGTTCGGCGGCCTCGACGCTCAGGGCCATGACGAGATTCTTCGGCGTGTGGAAGCGATGCCAGTCGCGTGCGGCGCAGAAGGCCCGCAGCGCATCGCGCAGGGTGGCAAGGTCAGTAATGGAATGCATCATGTCTTTCGGGACGGTAGATCATCAGCCAGGGCAGGGCGAGGAATGGCCACAGCGAACAGATCAGGCGCGTGAGGCCGTTGAAATTCAGGAACTGGCCCGGATTCCAGACGTGCAGCATGTTGAGCAGATAGGGATTCTCGGGCGCGACATTCACCATGACGGTGGCGAACAGCAGTGCCACTGCCGCCACGGCGCGCTGTAGCGGCAGGACCAGAAAGGAGGCCGTCCACCACAAGACGAGGCCGATCGCCATGCCTGCGCTGTTGCCCGGCGTGATCCATGCCAGGGCCGATGCCGGCCCGATCAGCAGCGCATGGGTCAGCGTCTTGATCAGCACCGCGGCGAGCAGCAGGAGGCTGGTGAGCAGTCGGGTCTGGCGGCGCAGCAGCAGCGTGGCAATCAGTCCGGCAGCGACCAGGCCGGAGGCGGCGATGGCAGCTTCGAGACTGACGAAACGTTCCGGCTGGAAGGGCTGGACCGGCGGCAGATCGAGCAGCTGGCGCAGGTTGCCGCTGCCGAACAGCAGGGTCTCGGGCGACAGCTGGGTCACCAGCCAGGCGGCGATCAGCAGCAGGCCGACGTCGACGCCATACGCATGCCTCACGATTCGCCGCCGCCAGCGTGCGAGGCGTCCTTCATCCAGCGCGCGCGAACCCCAGCGCGCACCGATCAGTCCGCCCAGCAGGGCGCCGGCGGAATTGCAGGCCAGATCGAGGTTGGAGGGCACGCGGCTGGGCAGGTAGTTCTGCAGCAGTTCCATGGCAAAGCTCAGCCCGGCGCAGAGCAGGGCAGCGACCAGCCACGCGGAGAGCGGGCCGAGGCGGGCGCGCAACGCGGCCGTGCAAAAGAAGCCGAAGGGCAGGTAGGCCACGATGTTGGCCGCCATGTCGAAGCCGGTGTAATAGCGCGGCCATGCCGCGCCGAGAAAGGCCAGCGGGTCGCCGCCGCTGTCGTGCCAGCCTGTCATCGGATACAGGCTCGCATAGATGATCAGCAGCACATAGCCGCTGGTCAGGTAAAGGGTCAGATGGGTGCGTGCGCCGTTAGCCACAGCCTGCGATTCTGCCGGCTTCGCCGCAGCGGGACAAGGGCCGTGCGGGACGCGACTACCAGCGCCGCGTGAGGTTGCTCATGTAGTTGGGCGGAAAGGCATCGATCGCGATCAGCGTTTGCGCCAGCACGGTGCGCGCCGTTTCGGCCGTAAGCGAGAGGCAGACGCTGCGATCCGCCGGCCCGCCGGAGGTCAGGCCCACCAGACGCCCCTCTTCGTCGACCAGCGGTCCGCCCGATACGCCATGATCGCAGTAATTCGATGAGACCAGATAGTTTTGCCCGCCGCGATTGATGATGCCCAGCAACGCGCCGGTCGAGGCCATCAGGCGGCCGTTGGCGAAGCCGATGTTGAAGATGCGCGCGCCCCGCGCCAGCTGTGCCGCATCGCCGAATGCAATCGGTTTGCCGTTGAGACCGGGCGCATGGACGACGCAGGCATCCTCACGGATCAGGAAGGCGGCCGCGGTGATCCTCGTCTTCTCCTGGGTCGCCGGATTGATCGCCAGGATCGGCCCCTTGAGCACATTGGGGGCGATCACGTGGCAGTTGGTCAGCAGCTTGTCGGATTCGATCGCGACGCCGGTTCCGAGGCCCGCCGCGCCGATGATCAGATAGGTCGAGTCCGAAAACTTGGCCAGGATGCCGGCATCGGGTCCGGCGAACACCAGTTTCTGCGGGGCCGGTTTGGGGGCGGCGGCGGGCTTTGACGCGGTCCCGGGCGGGGCGGGGTCGACGGGGGCCGGGGGCAGCAGGGCGGCAATCTCCTCCTCGATGGGCGGCTCGGTCTTCGGCGCGGCGGGGGCCGCGCTGGCAGCCGGCGCCGGCACGGCGGGTGCGGGTTTGTCGGCAGCGATAAAGCGCCAGGCAGGATATGCCGCGGCTGCAATCAGCACCATGGCGAGAAACGGCCGCAGTGGCCGCGCGGATTTGGCTTCCTGGACGGCTGCGGCGTGCTGTTCCCGGTTGCGGCGGTCATACAGCGCCCGCTGGCGCGGATCGCTCAGCACATCTCGCGCATGCTGCAGGAAGGTCAGGCGGTTGCGCCGGTCCTCGCCAGCCGGCTCCCGAGCCAGCGCCTGCCGGCAGCTTTCGAAAGCCTCTTGAATGTCCGCAGGCGTCGCCTTGCCGGTCAGTCCGAGAAGTTCGTAGAGAGACTGCTTTTCTGCCATCGCGGGCTCAGCGCAGGCAGCTCATCAGCGCTTGTGTTCCGGCTCGTGGTGGTGGATCGGGCCGATGCCCTCGTGGGCGACGCCATGGGCCGTCGCCGTGTGGGCGTGGCGCCCGGAGCGAAGTTCGTCGTGAATATGCGGGTCGTGGTGCACGAGTTGCGGCATCAGGGATCCGACCACCATGCCGATGGCGCTGGCGATGAGGCCGGCAAGCTGGGCCGGCACGAAGGGATCGTCGGGGCCTGCGATCAGGATCGACAGCCAGACCGAGACGCCGAGAAAAATCGACACCAGCGCACCCTGGTTGGTCGCCCGCCGCCAGTAGACGCCGCACAGCAGCGGGATGAAGGCGCTCACCAGCGTGACCTGGTAGGCGTTCTCCACCATCTTGAAGATGCTGGCCTTGGAATACATGGCATAGAGGGTGACCAGGATGGTGAAGGTCAGCGTGACGACGCGCATGGTGCGCAGCAGCTTGCGGTCCCCCATGTGCCCCATCATGGGTTTCAGGATGTTCTCGGTGAAGGTGACCGAGGGCGCCAGCAGGGTGGCCGAGGCGCAGCTCTTGATGGCCGAGAGGAGCGCGCCGAAGAACATCACCTGGGCGAACACGGGCACCTCGGGCCTCAGGATCAGACGCGGCAGGATGAGTTGGGTGTCCTTGGCGTCGCCCGAAGCCATCAGGTCCGCCACCATTTTCGGATCGATCAGGGTGGCCGAATAAGCGAGAAACATGGGGACGAAGGCGAACAGGAAGTAGAGACTGCCGCCCAGCACCGAGCCCCAGACGGCGATCCTTTCCGTCTTCGCCGACTGCACGCGCTGGAAGACGTCCTGCTGCGGAATCGAGCCGAGCATCATGGTGATCCAGGCGGCGAAGAAGCCGATGACCTCCTTCAGGTCGAGCGCCGGCCAGAACGAGAGCTTGCCCGCCTGGCTCGCGTGCTCCACCACCGCGCCGACGCCGCCCACCATGCCTGAGACCGAGCCGCCGATGTAGAGCATGCCGATGCAGATGATGACCATCTGCAGCAGGTCGGTGATCGCCACCGCCCACATTCCGCCGAAAATTGTGTAGACGAGAATGGTGGCTGAACCGATCCACATGCCGGTAACGACCGGAATATCGCCGCCGGACACAATGTTGAAGACCAGGCCCAGAGCGCTGATCTGTGCGCCGACCCAGCCCAGATAGGAGAGGACGATTGCGATGGTGGTGAGCACCTCGACGCTGCGGCCGAAGCGCTTCTTGTAGAAGTCGCCGATGGTCAACAGGTTCATCCGGTAAAGGGGGGCGGCGAAGAACAGGCCTACCAGAATCAAACAGAGGGACGAACCGAAGGGGTCGGCGACCACGCCGTGCAACCCTTCCTTGAGGAAGGTGGCCGGAATGCCGAGCACCGTTTCGGAGCCGAACCACGTGGCGAACACCGTGGCCGTGACCATGTAGAAGGGCAGGTGGCGGCCGGCGACGGCGAAATCCTTGGTGTTATGCACCCGCGTGGCCGCGTAGAGGCCGATGCCAACGGAGATGATCCAGTAGATGATGACGAACCAGAGCAGCATCTGAAATCCTTGTCAGCCGTGAATACGGATGGTTGTGCCGGGTCGCTGAAATGCCGGCGCGCCCGAATCGACCGGCGCATTATAGCGACGGCCGCAAGCGCTCCGGCGCTATTGCAGGACGGCGAAGCTCAGGGCAATGGCGGCGACCGCAAACGCCAGCCAGAGCAGGTGCCGCAGGGCGCGCACTTCGGCCGCCAGACTTTCCAGTTCGAGGTTGGGCGCGGGCGTCGCGGTCGCCACGAGCGCCTGATGCACCAGTCGCGGCAGGGTGGGCAGCAGCTTGGCCCAGGTGGACGCTTCGCGTTTGATGTTGTTCTCCAGCGCCACCCAGCCCAGCTGCTCGCTCATCCAGCGTTCCAGATAGGGCAGGGCGGTCTTCCACAGATCGAGTTCGGGATCGAGTTCGCGGCCGAGGCCTTCGACGTTGAGCAGGGTCTTCTGCAGCAACACCAGCTGCGGCTGGATTTCGACGTTGAACTGGCGCGAGGTCTGGAACAGGCGCAGCAGCACGCGGCCCAGCGAGATGTCCTTCAGCGGCCGGTCGAAGAAGGGCTCGCAGACGGAACGGATCGCGGCCTCGAACTCATCGACGCGGGTGCCCTTGGGCGCCCAGCCCGACTCGATGTGCACCTCGGCGACGCGCTTGTAGTCGCGCTTGAAGAAGGCGAGGAAATTCTGCGCCAGGTAATTCTTGTCCACGTCCGACAGGGTGCCGACGATGCCGAAGTCGAGCGCGATGTAGCTGCCCTTGCGCGGCCCCTCGGTGACGACGAAGATGTTGCCGGGATGCATGTCGGCGTGGAAGAAGCCGTCGCGGAACACCTGGGTGAAGAAGATTTCGACGCCGGCGCGGGCCAGGCGCGGGATGTCGACACCCTTCTCGCGCAGCACGTCGATCTGCGAAATCGTCGTGCCGTGCATGCGTTCCATCACCATCACGCTTTGCGTGCACCAGTCCCAATGCACCTCGGGCAGGATCAGCAGGTCGGAGCCCTCGAAATTGCGCCTCAGCTGGGAACAGTTGGCTGCCTCGCGCATCAGGTCCAGCTCGTAGTGCAGGTATTTGTCGAACTCGGCGACCACCTCGCGCGGCTTGAGCCGGCGGCCGTCGGCCCAGACGGTTTCCAGCAGGCTGGCGGCGACCTGCAGCAGGGCGATGTCGTGCTCGATCACGGGCTGGATGCCGGGGCGCAGGATCTTGACGGCGACTTCGCGGCCGCCGTCCTTTTCGTGCAGCACGGCGAAATGCACTTGTGCCACCGAGGCGGAGGCGACCGGCTCGCGGTCGAAGGTCGCGAAGACCTGATCGACCGTTCTGCCGTAGGCCTTTTCCAGTTCGGCGATGGCAAGCTCCGAGGGAAAGGGCGGTACCCGGTCCTGCAGCTTCGCCAGTTCGTCGGCGATGTCCAGCGGCAGCAGGTCGCGCCGCGTTGACAGCAGCTGGCCGAACTTGACGAAAATCGGGCCCAGGGCTTCCAGCGCCTGGCGCAGGCGCACGGCCCGCGGCGCAGAGAGATCGCGCCAGAACATCAGCCGCTGCACCGCCTTGAGCATGCGAGCCCAGAAGCCGGGCTCGAGCTCGTGGTCGAGGATCAGATTGTCCAGCCCGTAGAGGTAGGCAACACGGGCGATTCGGATGAGGCGGAAGATGCGCACGGGAGGGGTAGGGCCGACGAGAAACGGGAAGTATAATTCACGGCCTACGGAAACACCCTGCATACTCCTGATATGGCTGCATCCAGCACATCTGCCCGCAATTCCTTCGACGCCCGCCAGCATCTCTCCAGCCTGCTGCGCACCGCGCTGGCGAGCGTGGCCCCCGGACAGGGTCTTGTCGAAATCATCCTCGAACGTCCCAAGCAGTCCAGCCACGGCGATTTCGCCAGCAATCTCGCGATGCAGCTGGCGCGCGAACTCAAGACCAACCCGCGTCAGATCGCCGAGCGCTTGGTGCGCGAACTGCCGTCATCGGCGGCCGTGGCGAAGGTGGAAATTGCCGGTGCCGGCTTCATCAACTTCACGCTGACGCCCGCCGCCAGGACGGCTGTGGTGGCGGCGGTGCTTGCTGCCGGGCATGGCTTCGGCCGCGGCACGCCGAAGGCCGGCAAGGCGGCGCAGCGCCTGCAGGTCGAGTTCGTTTCCGCCAACCCCACCGGCCCGCTGCATGTCGGCCACGGGCGGGGCGCGGCCTACGGCGCGAGCCTCGCCTCGCTGCTGGCTTTTGCCGGCCACGACGTGACGCGCGAGTACTACGTCAATGACGCCGGGCGGCAGATGGACATCCTCGCCGTTTCCGCCTGGCTGCGCTATCTCGAACTGTTCGGCGAACCCGTGCCCTTTCCGCCCAACGGTTACCAGGGCGGCTACGTGCGCGAGATGGCGGAGCAGGTGAAGGCGGCCCATGGCGATCGCTATGTGCATCCGGCCGAAGCCGTGCTCGCCTGTCTGCCCGAGACCGAAGACGTCGAGGCCAAGCTCGACGGCCTGATCCTCGCCGGCAAGGACCTGCTCGGCGAAGACTGGGCCTACATTCACGGCCATGTGCTGAACGAGCAGCTGACCGATTGCCGCGCCGACCTCGAAGAATTCGGCGTGCATTTCGACGTCTGGTTCTCCGAGCGCAGCCTCTACGAAACGGGCATGGTGGAGCGGGCCGTGGCGACGCTGGAAAAATCCGGCCACATCTATGTGCAGGATGGCGCCAAGTGGTTCAGCTCGACGGCCTTCGGCGACGAGAAGGACCGCGTGGTCCAGCGCGACAACGGCATCTACACCTACTTTGCATCGGACATCGCCTATCACCTGAACAAGTTCGAGCGCGGCTTCGACAAGGTGATCGACGTCTGGGGCGCCGACCATCACGGCTACATCCCGCGCGTGAAGGGTGCGCTGGCCGCCTCGGGGGCGGATGCCGACCGGCTCGACGTGACGCTGGTGCAGTTCGTCAGCCTGTTCCGCGACGGCCAGAAGGCCTCGATGTCTACCCGGTCCGGCGAGTATGTGACGCTGCGCCAGCTCCGCGAGGAAGTCGGCAACGACGCCTGCCGCTTCTTCTACATGCTGCGCAAATGCGACCAGGCGCTGGATTTCGATCTCGATCTGGCGAAGTCGGAGAGCAACGACAACCCCGTGTATTACGTGCAGTACGCCCATGCCCGGATCTGCTCCGTGCTGGCGCAATGGGACGGCGATGCGGCAGCGCTGGGCGCGGCCGATCTGACCCCGCTGCAGCATGAGCGCGAATACGCGCTGTGCGCGCGGCTGGCCGAGTTTCCCGAGCTGATCCAGGTGGCGGCGCGCGACTATGCGCCGCATGCGCTGGCCTTTTACCTCAAGGATCTGGCGGGCGACTTCCACGGCTGGTATAACGCCGAACGCGTGCTGGTCGACGACCAGGCGACCCGCCAGGCGCGCCTGGCGCTGGCGCTGGCAACGCGGCAGGTGCTGCAGAACGGGCTCTCCCTGCTGGGGGTTTCGCAACCGGTGAGCATGTGATTCCAAGCCGCTTTCAAGTCGATACTTTGTAGTTCCGGCCGCTACGCTTAACGCTGATGAAACTAGCATTAGCCTTCACTGAAACAAGAAGCTTTAGTTCCGGCATAACGCTGATGAAACTGGCATTAGCCTTCACTGAAACTATGTTTTCGACGGCGCCTTGCCGTGCTGCAGCACTGTCTTCGGCTTGTCTTCGCGTCTCAACTTGAAATCGACTAGGAACGGTATGAGCAAATTCGACAGGACAGGTGGCAAGGGCGCGCGCCCCGCGGCGAACACCCGGGCGCCGCAGAAGAAAAGCAGCGGCGGCACGCTGCTCGGCATTTTCATCGGCCTCGTCGTCGGCGTGTCGATCGCCTTCGGCGTGGTCTGGTATCTCAACAAGTCGCCGCTGCCCTTCCAGAACAAGTACGAAGGCGCACCCAAGGCCGAGAACCACAAGCCGGGCACCGGCGCCACCGGAGGCCAGACGCCGGCGCCACTGCCGGGCAAGCCCGGGGACAAGCCGGCGGAGCGCCAGCGCTTCGAGTTCTACAACATTCTCGAAGGCAAGCAGTCGCCCGCACCCGGCGCCCCCGCACCGGCTCCGGCGGCGCCGGCGACCCCCGCGGCGCCGCCCGGCGTGACCGTGGCGCCGGCGCCCGAGGCCAAGCC
>DAIOGL010000079.1:6771-9744 GCA_036745235.1 Sulfuritalea sp. | reverse complement strand
GTAGACCTTTTCCAGGGTCTGCGCCACGGCCGCCCGCCCGTCGGTACGGGTATAGCTGCCGGTCATAAGGTTTTCTTCGATGGTCAGGTGGCCGAAGCAATGGCGGCCCTCCATGACCTGCACCACGCCGCGCTTGACCAGGTCGGCAGGCGTCAGCGCTTCAATCCGTTCGCCGCGACATTCAATCGAGCCCTTGGTAACCTCGCCGCGTTCTCCATGCAGCAGATTGCTGACGGCACGCAGGGTCGTCGTCTTGCCGGCGCCGTTGCCGCCGAGCAAAGCCACGATGCTGCCTTCCGGCACGGACAGGGAGACGCCCTTGAGCACGAGGATGACGTGGTTGTAGATCACCTCGATGCTATTGACGTTGAGAAGAATGTTGGCGGTAGTCATGTGCTCTTTCGATAAGCGCGGGCCATATCCGGAAACCGGATCCGGACGGAGCAAACCACGCTCCGTCCGGAAGGCCCCTTATGTCACTTCCTGCTTACTTCTTGCAGTCTTCGGCAGTGCGCCGCACGATCTTCTTCTCTTCGGCATACTTGCCGGCGGTGCTGATCACCAGAGGCCGCAGGACCTTCTCATCGCCCTGATACCAGTCGGAGGAGAAGTTCCACTTCTTGCCGTCCCAGGTGTGAATGCGCGCCCAAGCCGAACCCATGTGGTCGAGGCAGGACGTCTTTACCGGCCGCATCACGCCGGCAAAGCCCAAGGCATCCAGCTTTTTCTGGTCAAGGTCGAGGTGCTCCAGACCCCAGCGCATCTGCTCGCCGGTAATGTGCTTGCCTTTGCCGTAGCGATCCTGCGCAACGCGCACGGCTTCGACCTGCAGCATGGACGAGATCAGGCCGCGCATGTAAAGCACCTGGCCGACTTCTTCCTTCGGACCGGTGCCCTGTCCCTTCGCATGCAGTTTCTCGAGGACCTCCTTGACTACCTTGGCGTTCGGTTCGGCGCCGTGTTGCATGGCCAGCGCGTTGTAGCCCTTGGCGCCATCGCCGACGTCCTTGACGTCAGGTTCGGCACCCGACCACCACACGCCGTACATCTTCTCGCGCGGATAGCCGGTCGCCTGCGCTTCCTTGATCGCGGTCGAGTTCATCACGCCCCAACCCCAGAGGAATACATAGTCGGGCTTGTTCTGACGGATCTGCAACCAGGTGGCTTTCTGTTCGACCCCGGGGTGGGCCACCGGCAGCAGGGAAAGCTCGAAGCCGTGCATCTTGGCGCGCTCCTGCAGCAGTGCAATCGGCTCCTTGCCGTACGGGCTGTCGTGATAGACCAGCGCGATCTTCTTGCCCTTCAGCTTGTCGAATCCGCCTTCCTTCTTGGCGATGTGCTGCACCAGCACGTCGGCGCCCATCCAGTAGGTGCCGATCAGCGGGAAGTTCCAGCCGAATACCGAACCATCCTGCGATTCGCTGCGGCCGTAGCCGGCGGTGATGACGGGAATCTTGTCAACCGGGGCCTTCTCCGTCAGGGCGAAGGTAATGCCTGTGGACAGCGGTTGCACAGCAGTGGCGCCACCGTGCTTGCCCTTCAGGCGCTCATAACACTCTACGCCGCGGTCGGTCGCGTAGGCAGTTTCGCATTCCTCCCAGATCATCTTGACGCCATTGACCCCGCCACGCGCATTGGTCAGCTTCATGTAGTCGACAAAGCCATTGGCCCATGGCGCGCCGTTTGGGGCATAGGCGCCGGTGCGGTAGGCCAGTACCGGAAAGAACTGCTCTTCGGCCGCATAGGCCGCAGGCGCAGTGAGTGCAGCGGAAAGGCCGATCGCTGCGATCGAAGCCGCGACAACCAGTTTGTGTAGTCTCATATTTTTGCTCCTCCTAGGGTGATTGAGTGTTACGCCTGCAATAAATCCTATGTACGACGCCCGGCAATATTACCCGCCGACCTTGCCTCTGCCCATTAATGCGGGAACGGCCACAAACGCAGTTTCTCCCGGCCCGTTGACCACAGGCGCGCAATGCCATGCGGTTCGACGATCAGGAAGAAGACGATCAGCGCGCCGAAAACCATGATCTCGACATGCGACACCAGCGCGACCGAAACCTCCAGGCCGAACAGGTCTCCCACCAGCGGCAGCATCTGGTTGAGAAAGATGGGCAGGATCACAATGAACGCGGCCCCGAAAAAGCTGCCTGCGATCGCGCCCATGCCGCCGATGATGACCATGAACAGCAACTGGAAGGAGCGGTCGATCGAGAACGCCGCCGGTTCCCACGAGCCAAGGTGGACCATGCCCCACAAGGCGCCTGCGACACCGACGTAGAACGAACTGACGGCGAAGGCGCTGAGCTTGGCGTACATCGGGCGAATGCCGATCACCGTCGCCGCCACATCCATGTCGCGGATTGCCATCCATTGGCGGCCGATGCTGCCGCGCACCAGGTTTTTCGCCATGAGGCTGAAGAGCACCAGTATGCCGAGGCAGAAAAGGTACTTGTCGGTCGGGGTGCTGATGGTCCAGCCGAACAGTTCGATGTCCGCCACCGAGACCGAACCCGATGACGAATCGTTGGTGAACCACTTGATGCGCAGGAAGGCCCAGTCCCAGAAGAACTGGGCCGCCAGCGTAGCCACCGCGAGGTAGAGGCCGCGTACGCGCAGGCTCGGAGCGCCGAACACGATGCCGACCGCTGCCGCCGTGAGGCCGCCAAGCAGGATCGCGGCGAGTGCCGGCATGCCGCTGACGCGAATCAGAAAATTGTAGGACGCATAGGCGCCCACCGCCATGAAAGCGCCGGCACCCAGCGTGATCTGGCCGCAATAGCCGACCAGGATATTCACGCCCAGTGCCGCGAGGGAGAGGATCAGGAACGGAATGAGGATGGCACGGAACAGGTACTCATCGACCAGCAATGGTATCCCGACAAAGGCAAAGACGACGATGGCCAGGATCACCCAGCGATCCTGCGGAATGGGGAATATCTGCTGATCCGACTTGTACGAGGTCTTGAACTG
>DAIOGL010000079.1:0-6671 GCA_036745235.1 Sulfuritalea sp. | reverse complement strand
GATCCTGCGGAATGGGGAATATCTGCTGATCCGACTTGTACGAGGTCTTGAACTGGCCGTTTTCTCTATAGAACATCCGTAATTCCCCGAATCAAACGCGATCGATTGCTGCTTTAGTTCCGGCCGCTGCGCTTAACGTGCTGCGCACGTTGGCCCGCACTGAAAAATTATTGATCATTTCATACCCGATCAATGATTTTCTCGCCGAACAGGCCCTGCGGCCTGAACAGCAGGAACACCAGCGCGAGCATGTAGGCAAACCAGATCTCGATGCCGCCGCCCACGTAGTGGCCAAGATAGACCTCGGAAAGCTTCTCGCCGACGCCGATGATCAGTCCGCCGATGATCGCGCCGGGAACCGAGGTCAGGCCGCCGAGAATCACCACGGGCAGGGCGCGCAGCGCAACGGTCGACAAGGAAAACTGCGCGCCCAGCTTCGAGCCCCAGATCACGCCCGCCACCAGCGCCGTGATGCCCGCCACGCACCAGACGATGACCCAGATCCGGTTCAGCGGGATGCCGATCGACTGCGCCGCCTGGTGATCATCGGCCACGGCGCGCAGCGCGCGTCCGGTGGAGGTCTTCTGGAAAAAGATGGTCAGTCCCACCACCAGCATCGCCGAAATGAACGCGGCGACGAAGTCTTCCTTGTTGATCAGGATGCCGCCTTCGAACACGCTCTCGAGCATCATCACCGGCTCCTTCGGCATGCCGACGTCGATCTTGTAGATGTCGCTGCCGAAGATGGTTTGTCCGACGCCGTCGAGAAAGTAGGCAATGCCCAGGGTCGCCATCAGCAGCGTAGCGCCTTCCTGGTTGACCAGATGGCGCAGCACCAGGCGCTCGATCAGCCAGGCCACGACAAACATGACCGTGACCGATACCGCGAAAGCCAGCACGTTGGCCAGGAACAGGTTGTCCATGCCCAGCCAGAGCGGAATCCACTCCGAAAAACGCGCCATGGACAAGGCGGCAAACAGCACCATCGCGCCCTGGGCGAAATTGAACACGCCGGAGGCCTTGTAGATCAGCACGAAGCCCAGGGCCACCAGGGAATACAGCATGCCGCTCATGAGGCCGCCGATCAGGGTTTCCAGGAAAAAACTCATCGCTCAGGTTCCTCAGTGGCTGGCGCCGAGATAGGCGCTGATGACGTCAGGATTGGCCCTGACCTCATCCGGCGTGCCGTCGCCGATTTTCTTGCCGTAATCGAGCACGACAACGCGATCGGAAATATCCATGACCACGCCCATGTCGTGTTCGATCAGGACGACCGTGGTGCCGAACTGGTCATTCACGTCCAGAATGAAGCGGCACATGTCCTGCTTTTCCTCGACGTTCATGCCGGCCATGGGTTCGTCGAGCAGCAGGATCTGCGGTTCCATCGCCAGGGCGCGGGCCAGATCGACGCGCTTTTGCAGGCCATAGGGGAGGCGTCCGACCGGGGTCTTGCGAATGTGCTGGATCTCGAGGAAGTCGATGATCTCCTCGACCTTGGTCCGATGCTCGAGTTCCTCGCGCTGCGCCGGACCGAGCCAGAAGGCCTGCTGCAGCATGTTGGCCTTCATCTTCAGGTTGCGCCCGGTCATGATGTTGTCGAGCACCGACATGCCCTTGAACAGCGCGATGTTCTGGAAAGTGCGTGCCAGTCCGGCCTTGGCCGCATCATAGGAATTCATGTTGGCGAAGTGCTCGCCGCGCAGGATGATCTCGCCCTGCTGCGGCCGGTAGACGCCGTTGATCACGTTCAGCATCGAACTCTTGCCGGCGCCGTTGGGCCCGATGATGGCGCGAACTTCGTGTTCGCGCACATCGAAGGAAATATCCTGCAGCGCCTTGACGCCGCCGAAACTGAGGCTGATGTTCTTGAGGTCGAGAATGACCCCGCCGATTTTTCTTCCGCTCATGCTGCCTCCGCCGGGCCGCCCCAAGGGGGCAGCAAGTCAACAATCCGGAGCAGGCGAAGCGCGCGAACCGCGGTCATCCCCTTCCTCGGGAAGGGGGCTGGGGGGATGGTCGTCATCAAGCTGCTTTCTTCATCACGGGGAAGGTCTTCACGTCGCAGATCTTCAGGTCGGCAGCCACCTTGCCGCTGCGGCCATCCTCGAACTTGACCTGGGTTTCGATGAACTGGGAGGTCTTGCCGGAATACAGGGCGTCTATCAGCACGGCATACTTTTCGCCAACGAAGCCGCGCCGCACCTTGCGGGTGCGAGTGAGTTCGTCGTCATCCGGATCGAGTTCCTTGTGCAGCACCATGAAGCGATGGATCTGCGTTTCGGCCACCATCGCGTCGTGCGACAGATCGGCGTTCACCTGTTCGACGCACTCGCGAACCAGTTCCAGCACTTCTGGCTTGCCGGCCAGATCGGTATAGCCGGAATACGGCAGGCCGCGCCGCTCGGCCCAGTTGCCGACTGCGCCCATGTCGATGTTGACGAAGGCGCAGACCATGTCGCGGTCGTGACCGAAGCAGACCGCCTCCTTGATGTACTGGAAAAACTTGAGCTTGTTCTCGATGTAGTTCGGGGCGAAGATCGCGCCGCCGGCCAGCTTGCCGACGTCCTTGGCACGGTCGATGATCTTGAGGTGTCCGTCTTCGTCGAAGAAACCGGCGTCGCCGGTATGGAACCAGCCCTCGGCATCGATCGCCTCCGCCGTCGCATCGGGACGCTTGTAGTATTCCTTGAGCAGCAGCTTGCCGCGCACCAGCACCTCTCCGCTGTCGGCGATCTTCACCTCGACGCCCGGCGCCGGTTTGCCCACGCTGTCGAACTTGATCTCCCGATCCGGCTGCAGGCAGACCGCGGCGCAGGTCTCGGTCGCGCCGTAAAGCTGCTTCAAATTGACGCCGATGGAGCGGTAGAAGCGGAACAGGTCGGGGCCGATGGCGGCGCCCGCCGTGTAGGCGACGCGGATGCGGCTCATGCCGAGCACGTTGCGCAGCGGACCATAGATCAGCACGTTGCCCAGCGCGTAGAGCAGGCGATCCAGCGCCGAAACGCCGGGCTTGGCATCGAGAATGTCCGATCCGCAGCGCTTGGCCACGGCCATGAAGTAATGGAACATGCCGCGCTTCACGGCGCCGGCATCCTCCATGCGGATCATCACCGTGGTCAGCAGATTCTCGAACACCCGCGGCGGAGCGAAATAGTACGTCGGACCGATCTCGCGCAGGTCGGTCATCACCGTGTCGCCGGACTCGGGGCAATTGATGGTGAAGCCGGCCACCATCGCCTGCGCATAGGAGAACAGATGATCCCCGACCCAGGCCATCGGCAGGTAGGAAAGGATGTCTTCCTGCTCGGTCAGGTGATCGAAGTCGACACCGCTGGTCGCCGCGGCGATGAAAGTCTCGTGGGTCTGGCAAACGCCCTTCGGCTTGCCCGTCGTGCCCGAGGTATAGAGCATGACCGCGACATCCTGCGGCGATCCCTTGGCGACCTCCGCGGGAATGAAGTCAGGCTGGTTCTTGTCATGGACGCGGCCCATGGCGATCACTTCATCGAGACCCTGCAGATAGGTCTGGGTGTAGTGGCGCATGCCGCGCGGATCGTCGTAAAGGATGTGCTGCAGGCTGGGGCACTGGTCCTTGATTTCGAGCAGCTTGTCGACCTGCTCCTGATCCTCGACGATGGCAAACCGGATCTCGCCGTCGGTCAGCACGAAAGTCATTTCCGTCGCAACCGCATCCTGGTACATCGGTACCGGAACGCCACCCAGCATCTGCGCCGCGCACATCGCCCAATACAGACGGGGGCGGTTGTCGCCGACGATAGCCAGGTTGTCGCCGCGCTTGAAGCCGAGTTCCGCCAGGCCGCAAGCGATGGCACGGACTTCCTCGGCAACCTGGCTCCAGTTCCAGGTTTGCCAGATGCCGAGATATTTCTCGCGCGTCGCAGGACGATCTCCCCTCGTCGCTGCGTGATTCAGCAGCAGGCGGGGAAATGTATCGAGCGAGTTTGTGGCCCGGCCCGGTTCGGATACAGCCATGCGTTTTCTCTCCTCCAGCACTACTGATACAGACTCGCTTGTATCGCGACTTGTCTGCCAGAAAAATTAAGTCTAAGGCATTCTCCTGCCTATAATTGTCGCGTGCCTGACAATTTCCAAAATACCGCGATATCGCTCGAAGACATGCTGCGCCGCACAAGCTGGGCGCAGGCACTGTCCGCCGAGGACTTCGCTCGCGCCCGCGACGGCACGGTTGAACGCGTCGTTCCGGCGGGCGGTTACGTCTGCAGCAAAGGCGAGCCGGTCGACCATTGGCATGGCGTCATCGAAGGTCTGGTCAAGATGTCCAGCGATTGGGCCACGGGCAAGACTGCCAGTTTCACCGGCATCGCAGCCGGCGGCTGGTTCGGCGAAGGATCCATGCTCAAGGACGAGCCGCGCCGCTATGACGTGGCGGCCCTGCGCGACACCCGCGTCGCCTGCATGCGGCGCGAGACCTTTCATTGGCTGCTGGATCACAGCATCGCCTTCAACCGTTTCATCATCAACCAGATCAACGAACGGCTGGGCCTGTTCATCGGCCTGCTCGAATCGGAACGGCTGCTGAACGTGGATGCCCGCGTCGCACGCACCATGGCCGCCCTCTTCCACCCGGTACTGCAGCCGGGAATCGAAGCCCGCATCGCCATCTCGCAGGAAGAAGTCGGGCGTCTGGCCGGCGTCTCCCGTCAGCGCGTCAATAGCGCCTTGCGCTCGCTGGAGGAAGCAGGCTTCCTCACCAACGAATACGGCAGGATCACGGTTCACGATCTGGACGGCCTGCGCCGCTTCGGCGGCTAGAAAAGCAAACGGGACGGCATCTCCGTCCCGTCAGCGCCGACTCTTGCAGCAGGGCTCAGTACTGGTAAAACCCGCGTCCGCTCTTGCGGCCCAGATAGCCCGCGGCGACCATTTCCTTCAGCAGCGGCGCCGGGCGGTACTTCGAATCGTTGAAGCCCTCGTAGAACACCATCATCACCGCCAGCATGGTGTCCAGCCCGATCATGTCGGCCAGCGCCAGCGGGCCGATCGGATGGTTGCAGCCCAGCTTCATGCCTGCGTCGATCTCCTCGGCGCTCGCCAGACCCTCGGCGTAAACGAAGATCGCTTCGTTGATCATCGGGCAGAGGATGCGATTGACCACGAATCCGGGATTGTTCTTCACCGTGATCGGCGTCTTGCCCAGCGCTTTGGCCAGGGCCTCGACTTTCACATGCGTCTCGTCGGTGGTTTGCAGGCCGCGGATCAGCTCCACCAACGCCATCATCGGCACCGGGTTGAAGAAGTGCATGCCGATGAACTGGCCCGGGCGCGCGGTCGCCGCGGCGAGCTGGGTGATCGAGATCGACGAGGTGTTGCTGGCGATGATGGTCCCGGCGCCGATCACGGCTTCGGCTTCCTTGAGGATCCGCAGCTTCAAGCCCTCGTTCTCGGTCGCCGCCTCGATCACGATGTCGACGTCCTTCATGTCGGCCATCTGCGCCGTCGGCTTGACGCGCGCCATTGCCGCCGCCTTCTGCCCGGCCGTCATCTTCTCCTTCTTCACCAGCCGGTCCAGGCTGCCGGAAATGGTGGCGACGCCCTTTTGCACGGCGGCTTCGTTGATGTCGAGCATCACCGCATCGATGCCGGCCACCGCGCAGGCCTGCGCGATGCCGTTGCCCATGGTGCCGGCGCCGATGATGCCGACTGTCTTGATTGTCATTGACCGCTCCTTTGAATAGATGTGTTCGCCGCGCACGATTTTATCCGGTCGCAGCGCGCCGCAATCAGCACGCTCAGTCTGGCGGAGGGGCCCCTCAGTGCGGGGGCCGGTCGAGCCCCTGGTCGATCATCGAGAGCGGATCCTCGAGCGGCTCCAGGTGCGTCGTGACGTGGGCATGGGGCAGTGCCCGGCGGATGTCGGCCTCGATGCGCTCGGCCCAGTCATGCCCCAACTGCACCGTCCACTCCCCGGGCACCAGGACGTGCAGGGTGACGAAAACGCGACTTCCCGCCTGGCGGGTGCGCAGGGCATGAAAATCCAGACCCTGCTCGCGGTAGCCCGCCAGGAGCGTTTCAATCTGGTCCAGCTTCTCCACGGGAAGTGAAATGTCCATCAGGCCGGCGGCCGAACGCTGCATCAGATGCCAACCGGTCCAGACGATGTTCGCCGCCACCAGCAGGGCAATTGCCGGGTCGAGCCAGAGCCAGCCGCTGACCCAGACCAGCCCGACGCCGACGATGACCCCTGCCGAGGTCCAGACATCGGTCATCAGGTGATGGGCATCGGCTTCCAGCGTGATCGAATTGCGCGTCTGTCCCACGCGCAACAGGATGCGCGCGGTCGCAAAATTGATGATGGAGGCCACCACCGAGACCAGCAATCCTGCTCCCACCGCTTCGAGCGGTCGCGGATGAAGCAGGCGGTCGATGGCCGTGTAGCCGATGCTGAGCGCCGCCAGCAGAATCAGGAAGCCCTCGAAGGCACTGGAGAAATATTCCGCCTTGCCGTGTCCGTGCGCATGATCGTCATCCGCGGGCTGTGCCGCCACGGTCAGCATCCAGAGCGCCATGAGCGCCCCGGCGAGATTGACGAAGGACTCGATCGCGTCGGACAGCAGTCCGACCGAACCCGTCAGCCACCACGCCGCACCCTTGAGCAGGATGGTGGCGACTGCCGCCGCGATGGACAGCCA
>DAIOGL010000078.1:0-9808 GCA_036745235.1 Sulfuritalea sp. | reverse complement strand
CGCCGTCGACTACTCGATGGGCGGCACGCGCCAGCGTCCGCCGCTGGTGGTGCTGTCGGCCAGCGAGGCGGAACTCGCCGACCACGCCCGCGTGCTGGCCGAAATTGCCAGGGAAAGCAAGGGACAGTGCCTCTGGCGCGACCTGGAGAGTGTGCCGCAGGCGTGAGCCGAAGCGGACGCGGCAGGCTTGCCGCTCGGGAGCCGGAAAGCGGCGGCACGGGGCGTGATGTCCGAACGGGCGGCCGCGAACCGCTGCCAGGCCCGGCTATCGCTGAGGTCCGCTCCTCGATACCCCTTCGGCAGGTCGTGGTACTGCGCCAATTGGCGTCGGAAGAAATGTGGTAGCGTATTTCTTTGCCATAACCAAGACCGGCTAAATGACGTATCGAGTAGGCGAAGGATTCCATCAGGCGCTCTTTGAACACAGTCTGGACGGAATACTTCTTACGGCACCCGATGGTCGGATTCTCGAGGCCAATCCCGCCGCCTGCCGGATGCTGGGCCGCAGCGTGGAGGAAATCCGGCTCGCCGGCCGATCGGGAGTGCTCGACACGACCGATCCCAGGCTCGCCGCGGCCCTGAGCGAGCGCGCGGCGCAGGGGCATACGACTGTTGAACTCGTTTTCATTCGCGGCGACGGCAGCCGCTTCCACGCCGAAGTCACTACCGCGATTTTCACCGACCAGCAGGGCAATCCGCGCACGTCGATGTTCATTCGCGATATCAGCGCGCGCATCGCGCTGGAGAGCGAGCGCGAGCGGTATTTCCGGTTCTTCATGCTGTCCAGCGACGCGCTGTGCATCGCCGATCCCTTCGGCTGCTTCCAGCATGTCAATCCGGCCATGGTCGAGCTCACCGGCTACAGCGAGGCCGAACTGCTGTCGAAGTCGTTTCTGGAATTCGTGGTCACCGAGGATCGTCCGGGCACTCTCGAGGAAATGCGGCAGCAGGTATCGATCCGGCCCACCCATCATTTTGTGAACCGCTATCGTCGCAAGGATGGCCGGACAGTGCGGCTGTCATGGACCGCCTATTTCGACAAGGGCGATGGATTGACCTACGCCACCGCACGCGACATAACCCAGCAGACCGAGGCGGAACAGGCGCTGCGGAAGAACTATGAACTGCTCGACCGCATTTTCGCGACGACGCATCTAAGCATCGTGTATCTCGACCGGAATTTCAATTTCCTGCGAGTGAGCAAGGCGTACGCGGACGCGTGCGGCCATCCCCCCGAGTTCTTTCCGGGCAAGAATCATTTCGACCTATATCCGCACCCGGAGAACGAAACCATATTCCGCCAGATGCTGGCGAGCGGCCAACCGTTCACCATCTACGCCAAGCCCTTCGAGTTCAAGGACGCTCCCGAACGGGGTGTCACCTATTGGGACTGGAGCCTGCATCCCTTGATGGACGGGACGGGCCATGTCGAAGGCCTGCTGTTCGCGCTGCTGGACGTCACCCAGCACAAGCGCACGGAACAGGTGCTCCGTGCCAACGAGACCAGCCTGCGGGTGGCGCTGAAGGGCGTGGACATGGCCCTGTTCCATCAGGATCGGGATCTGCGCTATATATGGATGTACTCCCCGCAAATGGGCTATACGCCGGATGCGGTAATCGGGAAGACGGATGCCGAGCTGTTGCCGCCGGCGGGTGTGGCGCCGGTCATGGCGTTGAAGCGCAAGGTGCTGGAAACCGGTGTCGGTGCCCGTACCGAAGTTCAAATTCCGGGGCCGGACCAGACGCAGTTTTTCGATCTCATCGTCGAGCCGCTGCTCGATGCGGCACAGCGGATCGTGGGCGTGGCCGGAGCGTCGCTCGACATCACCGAACGCAAGCGCGGGGAGCGCGAACACGCGCAGCTGGCGGCCATCGTCGAATCGAGCAACGACGCGATACTGATTCGCGGACTGGACAACACCATCCAATCCTGGAACCTCGCGGCCGAGCGCCTGTTCGGCTGGTCGGCCCAGGAAGCGGTCGGGCAGCCCTTCGATCTGATCGTGCCGCCCGAGCGCAAGGGCAAGCAGCGCAGGTTCATCGAGGGAAAGGAGCGCGGCCAAAGCCTGAAGCCGGTCGAGACCAGCCATTTGCGCAAGGATGGCCTGCGCATTCCCACCCAGGTGACCTTCTCACCGGTGAAGGACCGGCAGGGCGGGATAGTGGCCTATTCCTACACGGTGCGCGACATGACCGAACTCAAGCGCAAGGAGGAGGCGCTGCGGGACTATGTGACCCGGCTTCGCGAATTGTCGCATCGACTGCGAACCGTGGAAGAGAACGAGCGGCATGCGATTGCGCGCGAACTTCATGATCGCATCGGGCAGCAGCTGTCCACGCTCGGACTGATCGTCGGGTCGATCGAGGCCGTTCTTTCGCCGGAGTCGCTGCGCACGGTCCGCAAGCAATTGCTGGACGCACAGAGGTTGCTCACGTCCATGGTTGCCAATGTGCGCGATGTCATGGCGGACCTGCGGCCGCCGGTGCTGGACGATTACGGACTGCTGGCGGCGCTGCGGCAGCTGGCGACGGAATTTTCCCGGCGCAGCGGAATCGCGACGGAGTTGAGCGGGATCGACCCGCAACCGCGCCTGCCGTCCGTCGTCGAGACCGCGATGTTCCGCATCAGCCAGGAGGCGCTGAACAACGTCGCCAAGCATGCCCGCGCCAGCCGCGTCGAAATCAGCCTCCATGCGGCGGCCGACAGCGTGCTGCTGGACATCACCGATGACGGCATCGGCTTCGACACGACCAGGGTGCCGCCTGAAAAGAAGCACTGGGGCCTGGGCACCATGCGCGAACGGGCGGAGGCGGTAGGAATCCTGTTCCAGCTGGAATCCGCCCCCGGCGCCGGGACCCGCATCGCACTCGAAGCGGAGCGTGCGGCGCCATGAAGATACGCGTGCTGCTGGCCGATGACCACACCCTGATGCGCGAAGGCTTGCGCGCGCTGCTCAGTACCGCCACCGACATGGAGGTCATCGGCGAGGTTCGCACGGGCCGCGAGGCGGAGCAGAAGGCGCACTGGCTCGCTCCCGATGTCGTGCTGATGGACATTGCCATGCCCGACCTGAACGGGATCGAGGCAACGCGCCTGATCCATGCGAAGTGTCCGGCAATACGAATAGTGATTCTTTCGATGCATGCGACCACCGAATATGTCTACCGGGCGTTTGAAGCCGGTGCCTGCGGCTACCTGCTGAAGGAGATGGCGGTCGGAGAAGTGATCGCCGCCGTGCGTGCCGTACACCGCGGCGGGACGTACCTGAGCCCGGCCTTGGCAGCAATCATGCCGAACCCCGCTTCCGGCCATGTGCGCGGCCCGGTCGACAGCCTGAGCACACGCGAGAAGCAGGTATTGCAGCTTGTGGTCGAAGGCCGCACCAGCAACGACATTGCGAAAATGCTTTGCCTGTCGCCGAAATCGATCGATACCTATCGCAGCCGCCTCATGACGAAACTCGGCGTGCGGGACATTTCCTCGCTGGTCAAGTTCGCGCTCGAACACGGCCTGACGTCGCCCCATTAGCGTGCCGCGGCCCGATGGCCGCAATGCCGCCGGGCTTTGACCCTGCGCCGCCAAGGGATACGCTTGTCATGATTTCCCTACAGACGGGCGGGCGGCTTCCCAATATCGTAACCGGGCAGACATTGCGAAAAGTCAACCCGGGTTTTGCGTGGGAGGAGCACTGGTGGCCGAAAGATTCGAAAGCGGGGCGAGGCGACAAGACAGGAGTCGGCGCCGGCGCTGTGGCGCTGGCGCCTGTCGCAAAGCGCTGCTACGCATCCGGAACGATGCGGGTGACCGGACGGGCAACGGAGTCCGCTTCCACACCACGTTCTGCCCGGATGCAACAAATCGTTTAGCCATCAAACAAACCGCGCTCCTGCCGCACTGCGAGACGCTGCCGGAGCGGTTGCGTGCCCCGGGACTATTACCTAAGTAATGCTGCATGCATTTTCATCTTGGGGAAACCGGATTTCGGTGATAGCTTTGGCAACCTAACGGAGTTGCGCAGCGCAGGATAAATGAATACGGAAGCTGCTCGACTCGTCGCTTCGACCCGTAGTGAAAAGGCTGTTCCGCTCATGGCACGCTGGTTCCTCAATCTTCGCGGTCGCTTGCTGACGCTGGTGCTGCTGGCCGTCACTCCCGGTTTTTGCCTGATCGGCTATTCCGCGTGGGAGGATTTGGGCCGGGCCGAAGCCGAGGCCCGGCAGGTCACCCGGCAACTGGCGACATTGGTCGTCAAGGAACAGAACGGCGCCATCGCCCAGACGCGGCAACTGTTGGCCGTTCTCTCCAAGCTCTCCGTCATCAGCGAATCTCCGACGCAGGCCGCCTGCGCCGAAACACTGCAGAGGATCCGGCTGGACAGTCCGATGTACGGCAACCTCGGCGTGGTCGACGCCGAGGGCAACATGCTGTGCAGTGCCCTGCCCTTCAAGCCCGGACTGAATGTCGCCGACCGTAGCTGGTTTCGCCGCGCCCTCGACAGCCGCACGTTTGCGGTGGGGGACTACCTGATCGGCCGCGTGTCCGGCCTGCCGAGCCTGACGCTGTCCTTCCCCATTCTCGAGGGTGCGGGCCGGCCCCGGGCCGTTCTGTTCGCCGCGGTGGATCTGTCGTGGCTGACCGCGCTCGGCGACTCGCTCGCCCTGCCGGCCGGGACCGCAATGGCGGTGGTCGATGCCGATGGAATCGTCCTGTCCCGCTATCCCGATCCGAAGCACGAATGGACCGGGAAGAAGGCGCCCCATTTCGCTGCGCTGGGGGGGGTCCTCGGCAGCGGCTGCCGGGGCTTTGCCGAACTGGTCGGACAGGACGGCGTATTGCGCCTCAATGCGATCGAGCCCTTGCGCCTGGTCGAAAGCGGCAAGTGCATCTATGTCCGGGTCGGCCTCCCCGCAGACGACGTCTATGGCCCCGGCAAACGACATTTTCAGCGCAACCTCGCGGTGCTGCTGGGGATCAGCCTGCTGGTCTTCGCCATCGCCTGGTACGGCGGCGACTGGCTGGTGCTGCGCCGCATGCGCATCCTCAGCGACGCAGCGCGGCGCCTGGGCGAGGGCGACCTGTCGGTGCGCTGCGGGCTGCCGCCTTGCGGGGACGAGATCGGCCTCCTGGCACGGACCTTCGACGACACCGCGGCGCGTCTGGAGGACCGCGAGAGACGGCTGCTGGAAACGGACCGCTCGCTGTCGCGCGCCAACCGCGCGCTGACCGTCCTCAGCACAGGCAACCGGACGATGCTGCATGCCGCCGACGAGCGATCGCTGCTCGCCGAGATGTGCCGCATGATCGTGGACAAGGCCGGCTACCCGATGGCCTGGGTCGGCTACCGGGAAGACGATGCCGCCCAGACCATCCGCGTGGCGGCATACAGCGGCTTCGATGTCGGCCGCCTCGATCCGCGCTGGCTGACGTGGGATGCGTCCCGGTCCGGCGACGCGGCCGCCGGCGCGGCCCTCCGCAGCGGGCGACCCGAGCTGTTCCGGGTTGCCGGCGACGGCCTGCCGCCCGCCTGCATGCTGGATTCCGGCTGCATGTGGGCGCTGGCGCTGCCCCTGGTCGACAGCGGCATTGTCTTCGGCGTCCTGACCATCTATGCCCGCGAGAGCGAGGCCCTGGACAGCGGCGAAATCGAGTTGCTGAAGGAGGCGGCGGGCGACCTGGCCTTCGGCATCTGCCGCCTGCGCGACCGGGCGCACAGTCTCGAGGCGGACGAAATCGAGGATCTCTACAACAAGGCTCCCTGCGGCTACCACTCGCTGGACAGGGACGGCCGCTTCGTGCGCATCAACGACACCGAGCTCGCGTGGCTGGGCTATTCGCGCGCCGAGGTCGTGGGCAAGCGGACCATTTTCGACATGGTGACTCCGGCATGCCAGACAAAATGCCGGGAAGAATTCGTCCGCTTCAGGGAGCGCGGCTGGACACGCGACCTCGAACTCGAGTTGCTGCGGCGGGACGGCACGACGCTGCCGGTGCTGATCAACGCGACGGCGATGCACTACGCGGATGGAAGCTACCGCTCGAGCCGCTCGACCGTCTATGACATCACCGACCGCAAACGGGCGGATGAAGCCCTGCGTCAGGCCAAGGAGGCCGCCGAGGAAGCGACCCGGATCAAGAGCGAATTCCTCGCCAACATGTCGCACGAACTGCGCACGCCGCTGAACGCCATCATCGGCTTCTCCGAGGTGCTCAAGGACGGCCTGCTGGGCGAGATGACGGCGGAGCAGGCGGAATACGTCACCGACATCTTCGGCAGCGGCCAGCACCTGCTGTCGCTGATCAACGACATCCTCGACCTGTCGAAGATCGAGGCCGGGAAGATGACGCTCGACCTGGAGCCGCTCGACGTCGGCGCCCTGCTCAACAACAGCCTGGCGATCGTCAAGGAGAAGGCGGCGACGCAACGCGTCCGCCTGCAGCTCGACATGCCGGAGCCTCTGGGCACGACGCTGATGGATGGACGCAAGACCAAGCAGATCGTCTACAACCTGCTGTCCAACGCCGTCAAATTCACCCCGGAAGGCGGCTGCGTCACACTGCGCGCCCGCAAGCTGACGCGGCCGGAGATCGAAAGCTGGACCGCACCCGAGCAGGCCAGCCTGAGAATGCCGCTGCCGGCCAACGCCTTCGCGGAGTTTCTGGAACTTGCGGTGGAGGATACGGGCATCGGCATTGCCGGGGCCGACGCGCCGCGCCTGTTCCAGGCGTTTTCGCAGCTCGACTCCTCGCTGTCGCGGGAATCGGAAGGCACGGGGCTGGGCCTCGCGCTGGTGCTCAAGCTGGCCCGGTTGTTCGGGGGCACCATGGCGCTGGCCAGCACCCCCGGACACGGCAGCCGCTTCATCGTCTGGCTGCCGTGGCGCGAAGCCAATCCCGACGCCGACGGCACGAGGCCGATGCCGCGCCAGGCCGGCGCCCTGCCGGCCCGCCCCGTCGCCCTGGTGATCGAGGACAATGCGCGCGCCGCCGAACTGGTCCGCCTGCAACTGGAGCCGGAAGGATTCGAAATCCTGCATGCGGCCGATGCGGCGACAGGACTCGAGCTCCTGGCGAGCCGGCCGCCTACCGTGATCATCCTCGACATCATGCTGCCCGACATGGACGGCTGGGAGCTGCTGGCGCGGATCAAGCAGCCGGGCTCGCCCTCGGCACACGTTCCCGTGGTCATCGCCTCGATCGTCGCCGATGCGCAGAAGGGTTTTTCGCTCGGCGCCAGCGCCGTGCTGCAGAAGCCGGTCAGCCGCGAAGACCTGGTGACGACCCTGGAAGACATCGGCCTGACGCGGGCGCCCGGTTCCATCAAGGTGCTGGTGGTCGATGACGACCCGAAGGCAGTGGAGCTGCTGTCCGCCTATCTCGCCGAACCGGGCTACGCCGTGTCGCGCGCCTATGGCGGCAGGGACGGCATCGCCGCGGCCCGCAGGGAACTGCCCGACCTGGTGGTGCTCGACCTGATGATGCCCGATGTAAATGGCTTCGACGTGGTCCAGGAACTCAAGGCCAGTCCCGACACGGCGGACATCCCGATTGTCGTCGTCACCGCCAAGTCGCTCACGGCGGAGGACCGCGCCAGCCTCAACGACTATGTCGCGGCGATCCTGGAGAAGGCCGGGTTCAACCATGGCCACTTCGCCAGGGAGGTGCGGCGCGCATTGGCGCTCCGCCCATGACGATGCGCTGACATGACAAACGTGCGCGATCTGCTCCCTATTCCCCGCCGAACGGCGACCGAATCCGGACGCTCGGCAGCCATCACGAGGTGCTTCCATGGTTGACGAACTTTCCCGGCTTCTCGCCGTGAACGGTTTTCTGCCGCACGGCTACTGCATCAGCTGGTCGCCGGCGCTGCTGGCCACCTACGTGATCAGCGACAGCGTGATATTCCTTTCCTACTTCTCCATGCCGGTGGCCCTGGGCTATTTCGCCCGGCGGCGGCCCGACTTTCCCTACCGGTGGCTGTTGTGGATGTTCGCCGCCTTCATCCTGGTCTGCGGCACGACGCACCTGATGGGCACCATCGTGCTGTGGATGCCCGTGTACTGGCTGGATGCACTGATCAAGGCCGCGACGGCCGTCGTTTCGGCGGTGACCGCCGTCGTCCTCTGGCCCCTGCTTCCCCATGCGCTGCGGCTGCCGAGCCCCACCCAGCTCCAGGCCGCCAACGAGGAACTGCGCCGGGAGATCGCCGAGCGCCAGCGCGCCGAGGCCGAACTGCAGGTGGCAAAGGAAGCCGCGGAACAGGCGACACGCGCCAAGAGTGAATTCCTCGCCAACATGTCGCACGAGCTGCGCACGCCGCTGAACGCCATCATCGGCTTCTCCGAGGTGCTCAAGGACGGCCTGCTGGGCGAGATGACGGCGGAGCAGGCGGAATACGTCACCGACATCTTCGGCAGCGGCCAGCACCTGCTGTCGCTGATCAACGACATCCTCGACCTGTCGAAGATCGAGGCGGGCAAGATGGCGCTCGACCTGGAAGCGCTGGATGTCGACACCATGCTGGGCAACAGCCTTTCCATCATCAAGGAGAAGTCCGCGGCCCACGGCATCCAGCTGCAGCTCGACGAGCCGGAGCCGCTAGGCACTGCACTGCTGGACGGGCGCAAGACCAAGCAGATCGTCTACAACCTGTTGTCCAACAGCGTCAAGTTCACGCCGGAAGGCGGCAGTGTCAGGCTGCGGGCACGCAAGGTCACGCGGTCGCACATCGAAAACTGGACGGCGCCGGAAGCGACCCGACTGAGAATGCCCCTGCCGCCCGGCGATTTCACGGAGTTTCTGGAACTCGTGGCGGAGGATACCGGCATCGGTATCGCGCCGGCCGATGCGCCCCGCCTGTTCCGCGCCTTTTCGCAAGTGGATTCCTCGCTGTCGCGCGCGACCGAAGGCACGGGGCTGGGCCTCGCGCTGGTGCTCAAGCTGGCGCAACTGCACGGCGGCACCGTGGCACTGGCCAGCACGCCGGGGCAGGGCAGCCGGTTCACCGTCTGGCTGCCGTGGCGCCAGGCAAGAGCTGCCCATGCTGATGCCGCCGCGGCAGCAGAGAGCCCGACCCTGCCGCGCGCCGGTCGGCGACTTGCTCTCGTCATCGAAGACAATGACCGCGCCGCCGAACTGGTTCGCCTGCAACTGGAACCGGAGGGATTCGACATCGTCCGCGCCGCCAGCGCGAAGGATGGGCTCGACCTGCTGGCAAAGCAGAGGCCGGCGGTGATCATCCTCGACATCATCCTGCCCGACATGGACGGCTGGGCACTGCTGGCGCAGATCAAGCAGCAGGGCGCGCCCTCTGCCGGGGTTCCCGTGGTCATCGCCTCGATCGTCGCCGACCAGCACAAGGGCTTTTCGCTCGGCGCCAGTGCCGTGCTGCAAAAGCCGGTCAGCCGCGAAGCCCTGGTAGCGACGCTCGACGGCCTCGGCCTGGTGCGGGCGAATCGCTCCATCAAGGTGCTGGTTGTCGACGACGACCCGAAGGCGGTGGAACTGCTGGCCGCCTATCTCGCCGAACCGGGCTACACGGTATTGCGTGCCTACGGCGGCAGCGAAGGCATTGCCGTGGCACGGCGTGAACGCCCCGATCTGCTGGTGCTGGACCTGATGATGCCCGAGGTGAACGGCTTCGACGTCGTCGAGGCGCTGAGGAGCCGCGCCGAGACGGCTGCCATCCCCATCATCGTCGTCACCGCGAAGACGCTTACCGCGGAAGACCGCGCCACGCTCAACGGCTATGTCGCCTCCATTCTGGAGAAGGCCAGCTTCAGCCACGGCCGCTTTGCCGAGGAGGTGAAG
>DAIOGL010000077.1:0-9912 GCA_036745235.1 Sulfuritalea sp. | reverse complement strand
CATGGCTGATGGCGGCCAGCGGATTGCGGATCTCGTGCGCCATGTTGGCTGTCAGGCGACCGAGCGCAGCGAGTTTCAGCTGCTGCGCCTGGGACTGTACCCGCTCCATGTCTTCCAGATAGATCAGCGCATGCCCGCCGGTCTCGGCCGCGGGCAAATAGCGCACGCGCAACAGGCGCCCGCCTTCCTGGCGCAACATCTCCACCATTTCGACCGGCTGCGTGCTCCACGTCCGATAGCGGTCCGCCAGACCTCCGGAAAGCGCTGCCAGGTCGGCGCCGTCCGATGCAGGAACGTCCAGCAGCGCCTCGGCACGGGGGTTGAGCAGTCGCACACGCCCCTCGCCATCGACCACCAGCACCCCGTCTTCCATGTCGCGAATGATCCGCTCGCTGATCCGCAACTGGTCATTGAGTTCCCGCCCGCGCTCCCGCGCCAGCGTTTCGTTGGCAACCAGGCGCCGGGCCAGGAGTTGGGCGATGATCGCCGTGCCGAAGAAGGCAATGCTGATGATTCCGGTGCGCACGAAGTCTCCAGGATCGCTTTCCATGGTCAACGCGCGCCAGCTCTCTTCCAGCAGCATGGCCACCGAGGCCAGCGCCGCATAAAACAGCGTCATTCGTCCCTGTCCGACCAGGCCGGCCGCGGCGACCACCACCAGCAGCAGGACGGCTATCCCGCTCTTTTGTCCCCCGCTGGCGAACATCATCAGCGTCAGCGCAGCGACGTCGACCGCCACCTGCACCGAAAGCTGGAGGTTGAAGCGGCGCGGTCTGCGCAGCAAGGCGACAAGAAAGGCGACCGCCAGCAGAAGATAGACTGCAGCGGTGCGCTCGAACAGCTGGGCATCCTGCGTGCCGAGACTCACCGTGTCGCCAAAGACCAGCGCAGCGACCAAAAACAGCATGGCGATCGATAGGCGGTAGATCGAGAAGAAGCGCAGCGAACGCCAGAAGGATTCGATTGCGTCCGGCTCCTGCGGCGCGACAACCTGCCCGGTCAAGACCCCACTCCCAGACGCCGATGATCTTCGCAGCAATAGTCGCGATCATTCCCGCGTACCGACTCGCTAAGGGGAAAATGCACCCCGCAATGCGCGCATTGCGCCATCGCCTCGGGGGTGCGCGCCGCGGGTGGCGCCTTGCTGCGGCGGTTTGACGCGCGCACCAGCACATAGATCACGGCGAGCACGGCGATGAACAGGAGGAATTTCGCCACGGCGTCAGCCTCCCGCAGCAGATTGGTCGGGGCGAGAGGATTCGAACCTCCGACTCCTGCGTCCCGAACGCAGTACTCTACCAGGCTGAGCTACGCCCCGATGGCAAGTTGGTGGCAAGGATGGACATTGCGGGAACAGGCTGAAAATTTCGGCCCGTGGGGTCATCCTTGCAAACATTGCGGCGGTCAGAAACTTCGTTGCACCGCAAAGTCTGCTAATTGTAGCAGCGTTTCCCTGAACTTTGAATCCTTCAGCGGCGCCAGTGCCGCCTTGGCCATCTCGGCCTCCTCGACGCCCTGCCGCCGCGCGGCGTCGAGCGCGCCGCTGGAACGCACCGCCGCCAGGACTTCGGCGAAACTGTCGCTGCTGGCGTTTTCAATGGCGCCGCGCACCAGCGCAGCCTGTTGCGGACTGCCGTGCTGGATCACATGAATCAGAGGCAGGGTAGGCTTGCCCTCGGCCAGGTCGTCGCCGAGATGCTTGCCGGTTTCCGCCTCCTTGCCAGAGTAATCGAGCACATCATCGATCAGCTGGAACGCGGTGCCGATGTGCGTGCCGTAGGCCGCCATCGCCTCCTCGATCCCGGGACTCGCGTTGCCGAGAATGGCGCCGAGCCGCCCGGCCGCTTCGAACAGCTTCGCGGTCTTGTAGCGAATCACGCGCAGATAGGCATCCACCTCGATATCGGCGTTGCGGCAGTTCATCAGCTGCAGCACCTCACCCTCGGCGATGATGTTGGTCGCATCGGCGAGCACCTGCATCACGCGCATGCTGCCGACGCCGACCATGATCTGGAAGGCACGCGAGTAGAGGAAATCGCCCACCAGCACGCTGGCCGGGTTGCCGAATACCGCGTTGGCGGTTTCGCGGCCGCGCCGCAGCGACGATTCATCGACTACGTCATCGTGCAGCAGGGTGGCGGTATGGATGAACTCGACCACTGCGGCCAACTCGTGATGGCGGGTTCCCGAGTAGCCACAGGCGCCCGCGGAAAGCAGCACCAGCGCGGGACGCATGCGTTTGCCGCCGGCTGAGATGATGTACTCGGCGACCTGCCGAACCAGCACCACCTCCGAATGCAGTCGCTCCCGAACTACGGCGTCAACCGCGCGCATATCTTCGTCAATGGGGGCGTACAGGCTGGCGATGTCCACGGTGGAGTTGTTTGCTGAAGCAAAGGCGCGATGTTAGGCGGCGCTTGTGCCGCCGTCAACGGAACCGCGCGGCGACCACTGCCAGGGACCGGTCAGACGGCGAAGGCTTTTACCTTATACTTCGCATTTGGCTCAGTCGCCTGTCACCTTTGATTTTCCAGTGTTTTTAACTATGGCCGCTGCGCTTGGCGCCGATGAGGCTGGGGCGCCCTTCACTGAAACTTCGTTTTATCGCATGGACGCACTGCCAGCTGACATGGCAACCCGATTATGACAAAACCGAAACTACCGGCATCTCCAGCAACCCAGGCAGCGTGGTCCGGCCGCTTTTCGGAACCTGTTTCCGACCTGGTCAAGCGTTACACCGCATCCGTCTTTTTTGATCGGCGCATGTGGCGTCAGGACATTCGCGCGTCCCTGGCGCATGCGCGCATGCTGGCGCGGCAGGGCATTATCGCCGGCGCCGACCTGGCGGCCATCGAGCAGGGCATGGCGACCATCACCAGCGAGATCGAAGCCGGCAGTTTCAACTGGAATCTCGACGACGAGGACGTGCACCTCAACATCGAAAAACGTCTCACGGCCCTGGTCGGCGACGCCGGCAAGCGCCTGCATACCGGTCGCTCGCGCAACGACCAGGTGGCCACCGACATCCGACTCTGGCTGCGCGACACCATCGACGACATCGACGGCCTGATCCGCAATTTCCAGCAGGCGCTGCTTGACGCCGCGGACGCACACATCGACACGGCAATGCCGGGATTCACGCACTTGCAGATAGCCCAGCCGGTCACCTTCGGCCACCATCTGCTGGCCTATTTCGAGATGCTGCGCCGCGACCGCGAGCGTCTCGCCGATTGCCGCCGCCGAGTCAATCGCCTGCCGCTGGGTGCCGCCGCACTCGCCGGCACCACCTTCCCCATCGACCGCGAGGCTGTGGCGCGCGACCTCGGCTTCGAATCCGTCTGCGAGAATTCGCTGGACGCCGTTTCGGATCGCGATTTCGCCATCGAATTCTGCGCAGCCGCATCACTGGTGATGACCCATGTCTCCCGCTTCTCGGAAGAACTGATTCTGTGGATGAGTCCTCGGGTCGGCTTCATCGACCTCGCCGACCGCTTCTGCACCGGCTCGTCGATCATGCCGCAAAAGAAGAACCCCGACGTGCCTGAGCTTGCGCGCGGCAAGACCGGCCGCGTCTTCGGACATCTGATGGGCCTGCTGACACTGATGAAGGGCCAGCCGCTGGCCTACAACAAGGACAACCAGGAAGACAAGGAGCCTCTGTTCGACACGGCCGACACGCTGATCGACACCTTGCGCATCTTTGCCGACCTGGTGCCCGGCATTCGCGTCATTCCCGAAGCGATGGCCGCCGCATTGCGCCAGGGCTATGCCACCGCGACGGATCTGGCCGACTATCTGGTCAAAAAGGGACTGCCCTTCCGCGATGCACACGAAGCCGTCGCCCGCGCCGTGCGCGCCTGCGAGGTGCGTGGCTGCGACCTTCCCGATCTGACGCTGGACGAGCTGCGCTCGTTCTCCCCTCTGATCGAGAAAGATGCATTCTCCGTGTTGACCGTGGCCGGCTCGCTCGCCGCCCGCGATCACCTCGGCGGCACCGCGCCGGCGCAGGTGGCCGCGGCAATCGCACGATCGCGCACGCGGCTCTGATCACCGATCGATGGCCATTCCGGAGCGTATCGGCAAATACGAGATTCGCAAGAAGCTCGGCGAGGGCGCCACCTCCATCGTGTACCTCGGCTACGATCCTTTTGCCGAGCGCGAAGTCGCGGTAAAGGCGATCTTCCCCGAGGTCCTGCGCGACAAGGAGCGCGGCCGGCTCTACCGCAATCTGCTGATGACCGAGGCTTCGCTGGCGGGTAAGCTCCAGCATCCGCACATCGTGCAGATTTTCGATGCCGTGCTGGACGAGGAACAAAGCTACGTCGTCATGGAGTATGTCAGGGGCGGCACGCTGGAACCCTTCTGCACCCCCAGCACGCTGCTGCCGGTCGATCGGCTGGTGGAGATAATCTTCAAATGCACCCGGGCACTGGACTACGCGTTTCGTGCCGGTATCACCCATCGCGACATCAAGCCGGCGAACATCCTGCTGGTCAACGCCGGCGACAGTGCCGAGCGAGCCAGCGGCGACATCAAGATCTCGGACTTCGGCGCGGCCATGCTGACCAGCGCGGAACAAACCCGCACCCAGGTATCGGGTGTCGGCTCGCCGGCCTACATGTCGCCGCAACAGGTGCGCGACATGACCCTCAATCACCAGACCGACATCTACTCCCTCGGCGTGGTGATGTATCAGCTGCTCACCGGCCGGCTGCCGTTCCAGTCGACCTCCAACTACGGCATGATCTACCAGATCTGCAATACCGATCCGCCACCCCCTTCGACCTTCCGCACCGACATGCCGGTCAGTCTCGATGCAGTGGTCGCCCGCGCCATGCAGAAGGAAATCGGGGCGCGCTACCAGACCTGGGAGGAATTCTCCCACGACCTCGCCCAGTCCTTTCGCAACAAGCAGCTCCTGGCACAGCGTCAGGCATTCCCCGACAGCGAGAAGTTCGAGGCACTTCGCGCACTGCATTTCTTCAACGAGTTTTCCGATGTCCACTTGTGGGAGGTGGTGCGCTTCTCGCGCTGGGACGAAGTAGCGGCCGGTACGCTGATCATGCGGGATGGCGAACGCGGTGATTTCTTTGCGTTCGTGCTCGACGGGGAACTGACGGTCTCGAAGATCGGCCATTCGCTGGGCACCCTGGCAGCCGGCGAATGCTTCGGCGAGATGGCCATCATCCGCCGCGGCGAACATACCCGAGGCGCGGACGTGACGGCTCAGACCGCCACGCGCGTCGTCACCATTTCCGCGCAGGCCCTGCAGCACGCCTCGGACGTCTGCAGAATGCACTTCTATCAGGGCTTTCTGGACGTCATCGCCGGACGCCTGGCCGATGCCAACGCCCGCCTCGCATCGCTTTGACGCCGGACGCCTTGACGCCCGAAACTAGCGCCGAATTCGACGTGATTGCGGCGGCGATTGCCGACCGCACCGGAATAGCTTTCAGTCCCCGGTCGGCCCGCCCTGTCGGCGGCGGTTCGATTCATCGCGCCTGGCACCTCGACGACGGCAGCCGCCACTATTTCGTAAAGACCAACGCGCTGGCCGGCGCACCGATGTTTGCTGCGGAGGCGCAGGGACTTCAGGCGCTGGCAGCCACCGGCGTGGTGCCAACGCCGACTTTCGTCACTCTGGGCAAGGCCGAGACCCGGGCCTTTCTGGTGCTCGACCATCTCGATCTGGCGGCACTGGACCGGCCGGGCGGCGCCGCATTGGGCGCCGCGCTGGCGCAGCTGCATCGGGTGACGGGGGACTCGTTCGGCTGGTGCGAGGACAACTTCATCGGCGCGACACCGCAATGCAATACGCCGCATCCGGGCTGGCCGCATTTCTTCGGCGAACGCCGCTTGCGCCCGCAACTGCAGCTCGCGCTGCAAAACGGCATGGACAAAGCCCTGGTGGCGAAAGGCCATGCCGTCATCGAACGCAGCGGCGGCCTCTTCATCGATTACCGGCCGGCGCCGAGCCTGCTGCATGGCGACCTGTGGTCGGGCAACGCAGCGCAGACCCGCGACGGCACAGCAGTGATCTTCGATCCGGCCTGCTACTACGGCGACCGCGAAACCGACATCGCCATGGCGGAACTTTTCGGCGGCTTTCCCACCAGCTTCTTTGCCGCCTATCGGGCCGCGTGGCCGCTCGACTCAGGCTACGAGATGCGCAAACCGCTCTACAACCTGTACCACATCCTCAATCACTTCAACCTGTTCGGCGGCGCCTATCTCGGACAAGCGCAACGCATGATCGAAGGACTGCTGAGAGCGCTGAGGCGCTGACTCAGGACGCGTTGACGATCGGTTCCAGCTGTTTCTGCAGCTCGCCCGACTGGTACATCTCGGTCATGATGTCGCTGCCGCCGACGAACTCCCCGTTGATGTAGAGCTGCGGCACGGTCGGCCAGTTGGAGTAATCCTTGACGCCCTGGCGGATGTCCGCATCGGTCAGCACATTTACCGTGACCAGATTCTTGACGCCGCATGCCTGCAGAATCTGGATCGCACGCGCGGAAAAGCCGCACTGCGGCATCTGCGGCGTACCCTTCATGTACAGCACGACGGGGTTGCCGGTAACGGTATCGTGAATTTTCTGCTTGATGTCCATGGGATGACCTGCTAAATAGTTGAGTAAATAAGTCAGTTATTCTAGCGGTGTGATGCCCGGTCGGTCAAGTGACCGGTGTAAGGTTCGCAGAGCCCGCGCGTCAAAGCAGTACACTTGCCCGAGATCGAGGATCCCCATGAAAACCCGCCATCCCGACGATATCTCCCCATCCGACATCACGCCGCGCGCCCTGTTCGACCGCCGCCGCGAGTTTCTGCGCCTGTCAGCCGGCGCCGCGCTGGCCGGCATGGTGCCGACGGTACAGGCGAAACTGGGTCCCGGCCGTCCCAGCATCCTTTCGACCACCGAGACGCCGACACCGCAGAAGCATGTCACCGGCTACAACAACTATTACGAATTCGGCACCGACAAGGAAGACCCGGCGCGCACGGCGCACACTCTGCGCGTGCGGCCATGGACGGTCAGCATCGAAGGCCTGGTTAAGCAGCCGAAAACACTGGGCATCGAAGACATCCTGAAAATTGCGCCGCTCGAGGAGCGGATCTACCGGCTGCGCTGCGTCGAGGGATGGAGCATGGTGATTCCCTGGCTCGGTTTCCCGGTGGCCAGCCTGCTGAAACACGTCGAGCCGCTGGGCAGCGCGAAGTATGTCGAGTTCATCACGGCGGTGCAGCCGGAGACCATGCCCGGCGTCAGGAGCCGCGTGCTCGACTGGCCTTACGTGGAAGGTCTGCGGCTGGATGAAGCCATGCATCCGCTGGCCATCATCGCCGTCGGCCTCTATGGCGACGTGCTGCCGAACCAGAACGGAGCGCCGCTGCGCCTGGTCGTGCCATGGAAATACGGCTTCAAGAGCGGCAAGTCGATCGTCAGGATCCGGCTTACGGACAAGGAGCCGCTGACTTCCTGGATGAAAGCCGGACCGCGCGAATACGGCTTCTATTCCAACGTGAACCCCGAGGTGGATCACCCGCGCTGGAGCCAGGCCACCGAGCGCCGCATCGGCGAATTCAGCAAGCGCAAGACGCTGATGTTCAACGGCTATGCCGAGCAGGTCGGCCAGCTCTACGCCGGGATGGACCTGAGGAAATACTTTTGAACGACGTATCCCCCAACCCCTTTTCCGAGCAAAAGGGTGACCACGGCTCGCGGTGCTCGCAGGTTTTTGGAGAGGCTACCTTGGGGCGGCCCCGCGGCAAGCCATGAATCTTTCCCTGATCAAGCCGCCGTTGTTCATCGCCTGCCTCGCACCGCTGGCCTGGTACGCCTGGGGCGCACAGGCCGACACGCTGGGCGCCAACCCGATCGAGGCCGTAACCCGCGGCCTGGGAACGTGGGCGCTGAACTTCCTCCTGATTACGCTGACGGTGACGCCGCTGCGCAAGTTTTCCGGGTGGGCCTGGCTCGGCCGCCTGCGCCGCATGCTGGGACTGTTCGCATTCTTCTATGCGGCCTTGCATCTGAGCACGTATCTGTGGTTCGACCAGTTCTTCGACTGGCCGGCAATTGCCAAGGACATCCTGAAGCGCCCGTTCATCACCGTCGGCATGATCAGCTTCGCGCTGCTGGTGCCGCTGGCGGCGACCTCCAACGCGTTCGCCATCCGCAAACTCGGCGGCCGCCGCTGGCAGGAACTGCATCGCAGCGTCTATCTGATCGGCATCCTCGCCGTGCTGCACTATTTCTGGATGGTCAAGGCCGACGTCAGCAAGCCGCTCATCTATGCAGTCATCGTCGGCATTTTGCTCGGCCTGCGGGTCTGGTGGCGAATGCAGGAGCGAAAGCGGCAACTGGCCGGTGCCTACTTGCCCAAGCCGCGCGGTCACGTGATTTCGATTGCGGTCAGAAAGTAGGTTTGGTCAGACGAATCAGGCGGAACCACCCCGAGGCGAGCGCTGCCTCGTTGGCCGTCACCTCGAGGCCCCCGACGGCCTCCAGCACGTCTTCGAAGACGACATCGAGACGCGTCGCGACGTGGCGCGTCAGCGGGTTGAGCACGCGCTTCCAGCCCGCTTCGCCGCGCCGGAGAAACTTGTCGAAGACCAGCAACTGTCCGCCGGGCTTCAGCACCCGAACCGCCTCCGCCAGACAAAGAGTCGGCGCCGGCACCACGGCGAGAATCAGGTGCAGCACCGCCACATCGAAGCTTGCATCATGAAACGGCAGGCGCTGGACGTCGCCGCGCAAGGGAGTGAAGTGCAGGCCGGCCGCGCGCGGACGGGCGCGTGCCAGCATGGCGGCGGTGAGGTCCAGGCCGACATAGCGATGCTGCGCCGGCAGGTGCGGCAGATCGAGCCCGGTGCCCACACCCAGCACCAGCACGTCGCGCGGCGGCTCGTCGGCCAATGCCGCCAGGCTGCGCCTGCGCGCACCGCGCGTGGCAGCGGTCAGGAACGCATCGTAGAACGGGGCGACCAGCGTGTAGCTGTGCTTCAGGCTCAATGCAGCACGCGCGGCATCGAAAGTACGAATTCGGCAATCGGCGCCTCGAACTGCACTCCATCCTCGGCCGTCATCTGGTAGCTGCCTTGCATGGTGCCAACGGGCGTGGCGAGCTGGCAGCCGCTGGTGTATTCAAAACTTTGCCCGGGCGCCAGCAATGGCTGGTGGCCGACCACCCCCAGGCCGCGCACTTCCTGCACATGGCCTTCGGCGTCGGTGATGATCCAGTGCCGCGATATCAGCTGTGCGGCCACATTACCGGTGTTGGTGATGGTGACGGTATACGCGAAGACATGACGGTCGATCGCCGGATCGGATTGCTCCGTCACATAGCTGGTCGCAACAGCAACCGCCACTTCGTATTTCTTCGCCTCTGCCATGGGCGGGCATTCAACACCAATTCGCGCTGCGGAGCAAGGATATGCAGGATTGGCAGGCCGCCACAATCATTCTTGACCATTCCCGTCGATTCCGCGACACTTCAAGTATGCGAACCAATTGGCCGCCCCACCTGCTGCCCGAAGCCGTTTCATGAACTCCGGCGAATCATGCGGCGTATCGTCGCCCTTCCTGGAAAGACTCCACAACGCCGGCATCGAGCCCGATGACAGCGAGGAGCAGCGGCTGAACAAGTCGCTGCTGATGCTTGCGACGGGACTCGCCAGCGTCGGCATCATGGTGTGGGTAGGAATCTATTCCATTCTCGGACCGCAGTTCTCGACCACCATACCCTTTGCCTTCCAGCTGCTGCTGGTAGGCAATCTGGTGCTCTATGTGCAGTCGCGGAATTTCGATTTTTTCCGCGTCAGCCAGCTGGGACTGTTCCTGTTCCTGCCCTTCGTCGCGCAGTGGGCCGGGGGCACCATTATTTCCACCAGCGGCGTGGTGCTGTGGGGCCT
>DAIOGL010000076.1:3380-9923 GCA_036745235.1 Sulfuritalea sp. | reverse complement strand
CGAACCGGCGTGCACAGTCGGGAAGACTGCTTGGGGGAAGGATTCCTGTAGCTCATCTTGCAAACTCCAAGGACGGAACAGCCGTCCGCTTATAACACTTATAGCCCTAAACCCACTCGCGTGCCAGGGAGTAAGTCACACTCAGTCGAAACAGTTTCCTCGGATCAGAAACCGAAGGCAAGTCCGAAGTGCCCGCGGATGTCGCCGTCGAGAGCGACGCTTGGGCCGCCATTCGGCCAGACGCCATCCATGACTCGCGCAATGTCCAGACGGGCGCTGATATCCTTCTTGAGGTTGTAGCGCAAACCGACACCAACCGATGCAATATTCACTTTCTGGTTGGCTGACGGGTTGAGGTTGGCACCCTGCGCCGCGTCAAGGAAGACCAGCCACTTCAAATTCCCCGGGACGCCCAGGCTGGCTGCGATGTCCGGCGAATAGGCTTCGAGGTTGGCGAAATAGCCGCGATCGGTCGCCACGGCCCGCTCAAGGAAACCGCGCACCGCATTCGACCCCCCCAGCCCGAGTCGTTCGCCGGCCGGCAGGGCATTGTTCGCGAGCTGGCCGCTCGCCGCAACACGCACCAGCCAGTCTCCCGTAACTGCCGTGGTATAGCTGCCGCCAAAGCGCAGGACGGAAAACTTGTCCTTGCTCTGGTAGCCCGACGCCGCAGAATAGTGATCGCGGCCTCCGGCCGCGGGAGGCGCCGGGGTGAAATCGAATTCACTGCCTACGGGGAACATGTTATGGGCCACGCCGACGTTGAAATCGATGGCCTCACCCGGCCTTTGCCACTGGCCGCTGTAGGTCGCCGAAACGGGTCGCAAGGTATAAGGCGTGCAACCGGCAGCGCCGAACGGCGTTGGAACACCGGCAACCGTACAGCGGCTGTTCACGTATTTGTAGTCGAAGCCAAGCACCAGTTTGGAGGTGTATTCGCCGGAACGGCCGAGCATGTGGTTGTAGCGCAGACCAAACACCTCGCCTTTGCCGTTGATTGCCAGGCCCGAACCGAGATTGGGCGAATTGGCCGGCGAGTCGCTGCTTGAATTGCCGTAAATGAAGTCGATGCTGTCGCCGATCGAATACAGCGGCAGGCGATAGCCGATACTGAAAATATCGACCTTCACGCCATTTCCGTCCTGCCAGGGCAGCACTCTGCTGCCAAGCAGCTTCATGCCGCCCGGAGGATCGATAGCCGTCATGTAGGCCAGCGTCAGCACCTGATCGCTGTTGCCCAGATTCGCGTTCTGGTAGGAAATCCCAAGGCGATGCTTGCCGGTACCCTTGGTGCCCGTGTTGTCCAGCGTGAGGTAGACGCGCTCAGGACGATCTTCCGTGACCTCCACCCGGGCGTCGACCTTGCCCTCTTCCTCGCTGACGCCCAGCGTCACTTCGAGTTGTTTGGCCGGGTTCTCATTGCTGAGCTGGATGTTTTCGGACAGCTGGCGCATGTTGGGCGCCTTGCCCTCCTTCAGGTCAGGCAGGCTGGCGCGAACATTCTCGTTGTTGAAATACTGGTTGCCGGTTACGGTGACTTTGCCGATCACGCCTTCGCTGACCTGCAGCCGCACCACACCGCTGGTGAGTTCCTGCTCCGGCACATAGACCTGCACGGTGCCGTAACCGAGGCGGCGGAACTCCCCTTCGAGGGCTTCCAGGGCCTTTTGCACATCGCCATAAATCTTGCGGCTGCCGACAAAAGGCGCGACGAGTTGCTGGGCCCTTTCCGCGGGCAGAATCGTGTTGCCTTCGATCTGAAAACGCACGATGTCGAACGTCGCATCCTGCGCCGTCGCGTGATTCAGCGATCCTGCCACCAGAATGGCGGCGGCAGCCAAGAAATTGGCTATCGCTTTCGTCATAACCAGACCCCCAAGGCAATCATTGGTACATCAATCAACAGCTGAAATTATCTCTGCTTGACGCACAAAAGCTAGCAGAGTTTAGCGCCAACGGCAACGACCATGCCACCAAAACCCGCTTGGCACAAGCGAAAGCGTTGCGTGCGGGCCACTCGGGCAACCACCGGATTCCCCGGCCGGGCTCCCGCATATCACTGTGCCGACGAGCGGTCGCGAGGCTCGGCGCGAGGCTCGGCGGCCGGGAGATTTCTTAGATCATGGTCGAGGCGCAGGTGCAGCGTGTCCTGTTCGGCAGCCGGCAAGCGCAAGGAGACTACCGGACCCCTGCCCAGCCAGAAGCCGACGCCGGCGCCGGCCAGCAGAGCCAGGGCCGCACCGGCAAACAGCCGGCGCAAGCCTGGCGCCGGACGGCGGCTTGCGGGCGGCTTGCCTTCTGTCGCCGCGGGCCGCGAAGCCGACGACTGCGCCACGCCCGCCTGCCGCTCGGCGGCGAGGCGCGCGGCGGCGGCACGCCCTGCTTCAGCCTCACGCTCGGCGCGGTGCCCGGCTTCGGCGGCCGCCTCACTTTCCGCGGCCACACGCGACAGGGCCGCAGCTTCGGCGACCTGCTCGACCCGCACCTGTTCGGCAGCCCGCGCGGCGGCACGTCGTTCGGCTTCTGCCCGCTCGGCGGCCAGCCGGGCCAGATCTCCCTCTCTCCTGGCGCGGGCAGTCGCGGCCGATGCCAGTTCGGCGGCGGCCCGCTCGCGGCGCTCGGCCTCGGCCAAGGCTCGCTGCTCCGCTTCGATTTGCATGCCTAGGGCGGCTGCGGCCTGGCGTTCGGCTTGCGTCTGTTGTGCGGCCGCTGCTTCGGCCTCGGCTGCCACGCGCCCGGCCTGTGCTGCGCTAGCCGTTTGCTCGGCCGCAAGACGCGCCGCAGCGGCGCGCGCGGCCTCCGCTTCCTGCTCGGCGCGGCCCCGCGCCTGCTGCGTTGCCTGCTCTTCTGCCGCGATGCGCAACAAGGCGGCGGCTTCGGCGCTCTGCTCGATCTGCAACTGCTCGGCGGCCTGATCGGCCGCGCGTCGCTCGGCTTCGGCCCGCTCTGCGGCCAACCGGGCCAATTCCTCTTCCTTCTTCACACGGGCCGCGGCGGCGGCGGCCAACTCAAGACCGGCCCGCTCGCGGCGCTCGCCATCCGCCACGGCACGCTGCTCCGCTTCGATTTTCGCGGCAAGGGCAGCGTCAGCCAGACGTTCGGCTTCGATCTGCCGTGCCGCGGACTCAGCCTCCGCTGCCGCGCGCTCGGCCTGTGCGGCGCCGGCCTGTTGCTCGGCGGCGAGACGCACCGAAGCGGCACGCGCGGATTCGGCTTCCTGCTCGGCGCATCGGCGGGCTTCGCCGGCCGCTTCATTTTCAGCAGCCGCACGCGACAAGGCGGCCGCTTCGGCGATCTGCTCGAGCCGCAGCTGTTCGGCGGCCTGGTCGGCGGCGCGTCGTTCCGCGACGGCACGTTCCGTCGCCAACCGGGCCAATTCCTCTTCCTTTTTCATGCGGGCCGCGGCGGCAGCGGTCAGTTCAACGCCGGCACGCTCGCGGCGCTCGGCCTCCGCCACTGCACGCTGCTCCGCTTCGATTCTCGCGGCAAGGGCCGTTTCAGCCAGACGTTCGGCTTCGACCTGTTGTGCAGCGGCCTCGGCCTCGGCTGCCGCGCGCTCGCCCTGTGCCGCAGCGGCCTGTTGCTCGGCGGCGAGGCGCGCCGCAGCGGCTCGTGCAGCTTCGGCTTCCCATTCGATACGTCGCCGGGTTTCGCCGGCAGCCACGCTTTCGGCCTCCGCGCGCGACAAGGCTGCGGCTTCCGCGCTGCGCTCGACCTGCAACTGCTCGGCGGCCCGATCGACCGCGACTCGTTCGGCTTCGGCCCGCTCCGCTGCGAGCCCGGCCAATTCTTCTTCCTTCTTGATCCGGGCCGCGGCGGCAACGGCCAGTTCGGCGGCAGCTCGCTCATTGCGCCGGGCTTCCTCCAGCGCGCGCTGCTCAGCCTCGATTTGCGCGCCAAGGGCAGCTACGGCGAGACGTTCGGCCTCCGCCTCGGCTTCCGCACGCTCGGCCTGTGAAGCGTTGGCCTGTTGCTCGGCGGCGAAGCGTGCGGCGGCCGCATGCCCTGCTTCGGCCTCCTGTTCGGCGCGACGCCGGGCTTCGCCGGCCGCCTCGTCTTCCACGGCCGCACGTGCCCGCGCGACGGCTTCGGCTTTCCGTTCGACACGCAACTGCTCGGCGGCCTGATCGGCCGCGTGTCGCTCGGCGGCGGCGCGCTTTGCGGCGACGAGGGCCAGTTCCTCTTCCTTCCTGATCCGGGCCGCGGCGACGGCGGCCAGGTCGGCGGCAGCGCGCTCGTTGCGCTGTGCTTCCGCAAAGCCTCGCTGCTCTTCCGCGATTCGAGCCCGTAGCTCGGCTTCGGCGGCACGTCCGGCCTCAACCTGTCGCTCGGCAGCGGACTGCTCGGCCGTCTGGACCTGACGCGAATCGGCGGCGCGGGCAGGCGCGGGCGGGACATTCCCCGCGGCGCGTTCCCGGCGCAGCCGCTCCGCTTCCATCAGTCCAGTCAACAGTTTGCTCAAGCCCATGCCCCCCGGTTCCGGCCACAAAGCCAGCATCGCGTGCCGCGGAAGCTCCGTTTTGGAGCTTCCGGGTGGCACAGGCTACCCCAGAGCGACGACACGCCGAAGGTAGAATAGGCCGATGGAAACCGGTCAAACCCGCAGCCAGACCCTGCTCGTTCTCACCAACCTGCCCGACGAGGCCACCGCGCAAGCGCTGGCGACGGCACTGGTGAGCGAACGCCTGGCCGCCTGCGTAAATGTCATGGCGCCGTGTCGCTCGATCTATCGCTGGCGCGGCGAGATCGAAAGCACGCCGGAAGTCCCGCTCCTGATCAAGTCCACAACGGCGCGCTACGCGGCGCTGGAGGCGGCGATCCGCGCCCGCCACCCCTATGAACTTCCCGAGATCGTCGCTGTCCCAATCGCGCACGGCCTGCCGGAGTACCTGGCGTGGCTGATTGCCGAAACCCTTCCCGAAACCGCCGACGGAAAGTCCGCTTCATGCTGATCCGCTTGTCTTTCCTGTTGCTGTGCGCCCTGACGGGGCTCGCGCGTGCCGAAGAACCCCTCGCCCCCGAGCAGGCCTTCCGCTTCTCGGCGAAGGCGATCGATGCCGCCACCATCGAGGCGCGCTGGCAGATCGTCGACGGCTATTACATGTACCGCGACAAGTTCAAGTTCGTGCTGGAAGGCGGCACGCTGGGGACGGCCAAGCTGCCGCCCGGAAAGATGAAGGAAGACGACCTCTTCGGCAAGGTCGAGACCTACCGCAAGGAAGTGAAGATCCTCCTGCCGGTGAAGGCCACCGGCGCCGTCACGCTGAAGGCCGTTTCGCAAGGCTGCTGGGACGGCGGCATCTGCTACCCGCCCCTCAATCAGGACACGAAACTCGAGCTGGCCGCTGCAACGGGCGCACCCGGTTCGGCGGCTCCGCAGGCAATGCCGGTCGCCGCAGCGCCGGCGCCGACTCCTGCAGCGCCGGCTGCGGCGGCTGCGGCGGCGCCCGCCGACGAAAGCTCGCGCATCGCCGGACTGTTCAAGGGCGACAACCTGGCCCTGGTCCTGGTCAGCTTTTTCGGCTTCGGCCTGCTGCTCTCGCTGACCCCCTGCGTGTTCCCGATGATCCCGATCCTGTCCGGCATCATCGTCAATCACGGGCATGCGGTGAGCCATCTGCGCGCTTTCGTGCTGTCGCTAGCCTATGTGCTGGGCATGGCCGTCACATACGCCGCGGTGGGGGTTGCCGCGGGACTCTCCGGCACGCTGCTCTCCGCCGCGCTGCAGAATGCCTGGGTGCTGGGCAGCTTTGCGCTGGTCTTCGTCGTGCTCTCGCTGTCGATGTTCGGCTTCTATGAACTGCAGATGCCGGCGGCATTGCAGAGCCGGGTATCGGACACCGCCAACCGCCAGGGCGGCTCGCTGCCGGCCATCGCGCTGATGGGCGCGCTCTCGGCGCTGATCGTCGGTCCCTGTGTCGCCGCACCGCTGGCCGGAGCCTTGCTTTACATCGCGCAGACCGGCAATGCGGTACTGGGCGGTGCCGCGCTGTTCGTCATGGCGCTCGGCATGGGCCTGCCCTTGCTGCTGGTGGGAGCCTTCTCCCGTTCGCTCCTGCCCAAATCCGGACCGTGGATGGACGGCGTCAAGAATTTCTTCGGCGTCGTCATGCTGGCGACTGCCCTGTGGCTGGTTTCCCCCGTGATTCCGATGTGGTTGCAGATGCTCGGCTGGGCGCTGCTGATGGTCGTCCCCGCGATCTACCTGCATGCGCTCGACCCCCTGCCGCCTCACGCCCACGCCTTTCAGCGCCTGGGCAAGGGTCTCGGCGTCGCGCTGCTGGTCGGCGGCGCGGCGATGCTGATCGGCGTGCTCGGCGGCGCCAGGGACCCGCTGCAGCCGCTCGGCTTCCTGCGCGGCGCCACGGCCGCCGTATCGCCAGCGCCGACTTTCGAGCGCGTCGCCACGGTCGAGCGGCTCGACGCCCGACTCGCCGAGGCCAAGTCGGCGGGCAAAGCCGTGATGCTGGATTTCTACGCGGACTGGTGCGTGAGCTGCAAGGAAATGGAACGCTTCACCTTCGCCGATCCCAAGGTCGCCGC
>DAIOGL010000076.1:0-3280 GCA_036745235.1 Sulfuritalea sp. | reverse complement strand
AAGCGCCTGCACCCGGGAGCACAGGTCAACCTCGAGATCGACCTGATCGCCCGCTACGTCGAACGGATGCTGACGGCCGGCGCAGCGTAAAATGCGCGGCTTCCCAAATTTGGTACATCAGTCATGAGCATCAGCCCCGTTCTCGATATCGTCGCCGACATGCGTGCCGGCCGCATGGTGATTCTGGTCGATGAGGAAGACCGCGAAAACGAAGGTGACCTGGTGCTCGCCGCCGAGCACGTCACGCCCGAAGCGATCAACTTCATGGCCAAGCACGGCCGCGGCCTGATCTGCCTGACGCTGACCGAAGCGCGTTGCCGCCAGCTCGATCTGCCGCTGATGGTGCGCGACAACAAGGCGCAGCACGGCACCGCCTTCACCATGTCGATCGAGGCTGCGGAGGGCGTCACCACCGGCATCTCGGCGCAGGACCGCTCGCGCACGGTGCAAGCCGCCGTGGCAAAGAACGCAGGCCCGGCCGACATCGTCCAGCCCGGCCACATCTTTCCGCTGATGGCGCAAAACGGCGGCGTGCTGGTGCGCGCCGGCCACACCGAAGCCGGCTGCGATTTCGCCCAGCTCGCGGGACTGGAGCCCGCCGCGGTGATCTGCGAGATCCTCAAGGACGACGGCACCATGGCACGGCTGCCCGACCTGCTCGAATTCGCCCGCGAACACAGCCTCAAGATCGGCACCATCCGCGACTTGATTCACTACCGCTCGGAAACCGAAAAGCTGATCGAATGCGTGGCCGACAAGGATGTCGAATGCGCCCAAGGCCGCTTCCGCATGCGCGCCTTTGCCGATCGCAGCAGCGGCGACGTGCATCTGGCGCTGTCCTCCGGAAACATCAAGGCCGGCGAGGAAACCCTGGTGCGCGTGCATGAAGCGGTCTGCGTCCTCGACTTCCTCGACCACGGCAGCCGCGGCCACACCTACAGCGTCGATTTCGCCCTGCGCGCCATCGCCGAGCAGGGGCCCGGCGTGCTGGTGCTGCTGCATCGCGCCGAAACCGGCAACGCCTTGCTGGCGGCGCTCAAGGCCGAGCGCACCGAACGGCCGGCTTACACCTGGGACCCGCGCATCTACGGCATCGGCGCGCAGATACTGCGTGAAGTCGGCGTCGGCAAGATGCGCCTGATGTCCAGCCCGAGAAAGATGCCGAGCATGGCCGGCTTCGGTCTCGAAATCACCGGCTATTTCACTCCGGCGGGAGAAAAGACGACATGACTATCCGCGAACTCGAACCCAATCCGGCCGGCCATGGCTTGCGCATCGGCGTCGCCCAAAGCCGCTTCAACGAGGACATCGGCGAAGGCCTGCGCTCCGGCTGCATGGCCGAGCTGGAGCGCCTCGGCGTCGCCGACATCACCTTCGTCACGGTTCCCGGCGCGCTGGAACTGCCCCTGACGCTGCAGACCATGGCGCAAAGCGGCCGTTTCGATGCGCTGGTGGCGCTCGGTGCCGTCATCCGCGGGGAGACCTATCATTTCGAGATCGTCTCCAACGAGTCCGCGCGCGGCATCACCGACGTGCAGCTGAACACCGGCATTCCGATCGCCAACGCGGTGCTGACCACCGAAAACGACGACCAGGCGCTGGTGCGCATGCTGCAGAAGGGCGCCGAAGCCGCGCAGGCGGCGGTCGAAATGGCGAACCTGCTGAAGGCAGTCAAGTAATGAATGGCGGCAAATCTCCACGCCGGCGCGCCCGCGAGTTCATCGTCCAGGGCCTCTACCAGTGGCAGGTCGGCGATCAGGATGCAGCGGCGATCCAGGTGCAGGCGGAAGGCGTAGCCGGCTTCGACAAGGCGGACAACGCGCTCTACAGCACCCTGCTGGCCGAAACGCGGCAGAACGCCGAAGCGCTGAAAGTCGATCTCGCCCCGTATATCGACCGCGCCTGGGAAGAAGTCTCGCCCATCGAGCGCTGCATCCTGTTGCTGGGCGCCTGCGAACTCAAGCTCCATCCCGAAACGCCTTATCGCGTGGTCATCAACGAAGCCATCGAACTGGCGAAGACCTTCGGCGGCACCGACGGCCACAAGTTCGTCAATGGCGTGCTGGACAAGCTTGCGGCGACACTGCGGGCGACGGAGACGGGAAAGCCCTGAGAGGTGCCGTCGGAATTCGAGATCATCGCGCGCTTCTTCACGCGCCGCACCTCACACACGGTGCTCGGCGTCGGCGACGACGGCGCGCTGATAGCGCCGACAACGGGGCAAGAGCTGGTGATCTCCACCGACCTGCTGGTCGAGGGGACGCATTTTCTGGCCGATGCGGACCCGGAAGCATTGGGATGGAAGACCCTCGCCGTGAATATCTCGGATCTGGCGGCCATGGGCGCGCAGCCGCGATGGGCGCTGCTGGCCGCCGTGCTGCCAGCGCCGACCGCTGACTGGATCGACGCCTTCGCGCGCGGCTTCTTCGCCTGTGCCGACAGCCACGACATCGACCTGATCGGCGGCGACACGACGCGCGGCCCGCGCGCCTTCTGCGTCACGATTTTCGGCGAAGTTCCGGCAGGAAAGGCACTGCGCCGCGACGGCGCGAAGGCCGGCGACTCGATCTGGATTTCCGGCAGACCCGGGCGCGCGGCGCGCGGCCTGGCCCACCTGCAAAGGCGCACCCGGTTGGCCGAGCCCGAGCTCAGCGACTGCCTGACCGCACTGCACCGGCCGCAGCCGAGGGTCGCACTTGGCCTCGCGCTGCGCGGCATCGCCAGCGCGGCGATCGACGTTTCCGACGGCTTGCTGGCCGATCTCGGACATATCCTCGAACAGTCGAAACGCGCCGCCCGACTGCAGATCCCGAACCTGCCCGCCGCCGGACTGGAACGCGATTGCCTGCTGGCCGGCGGCGACGACTACGAATTGCTGTTCACCGCCGCACCGGGGTCCGACAAGGACATCGCGGCCCTGGCAGGCAAGCTGGGACTGCCGCTGACCCGCATCGGCGAGATCATCGCCGGCCCGCCCGGCGACCTCGTCCTGCGCGACGATAGCGGCAGCGTCATCGCGCCCGCACGCCGCGGCTACGACCATTTTCTCTGATGGCCAAACTGCCTCCGCCGCCGCTCAAGTTCCTCTTTCACCACCCCGCGCATTTCATCGCCTGCGGCATGGGTAGCGGGCTGTCGCGTTTCGCGCCCGGCACGGCGGGCACGGCCTTCGCTTGGCTAACCTATCCGCTGCTGCGCATGTATCTGGACAGCGATCTGGGGCTCGCGATTTTCCTGCTGCTGGCTTTCGCGGTCGGTGTCGCGGCCTGCCAGATCACCG
>DAIOGL010000075.1:8324-9941 GCA_036745235.1 Sulfuritalea sp. | reverse complement strand
TGAAGTACGAGACGGCGCTGCCCGTCTGAATTGCTCGTGGCGGACCGGAGTATTCCCGGGCTGCCGGTAGAATGCGGGTATTCGAATCGCCAGGCATCTTTTTCCAGAAGGGACGGTAAGTCATGAAATTCTTTGTTGCGGTCTTTATGCTTCTTTGCGCCAGCGCCGGCTGGAGTGCCGAGCAGCCGACACTTCCACCTGCGACCGCGCTGAAGGGCGAGGTTCTGGAAGTCAGGGATGTCGAGGCTTACAGCTATCTGCGCCTCAAGACCGCAGAAGGCGAAGTGTGGGCAGCGGTGAACAAGGCGCCGGTGAAAAAGGGGGCCAAGGTCACGATCGAAGATGTGATGGTGATGACCAATTTCGAGAGCAAGGCGCTGAAGAGAAGCTTCCCGAAGATCATGTTTGGCACCCTGGCCGGCACGGGGGCAGCGAGCGGAATGCCTGCGGGGCACTCGGCCATGCCCAAGGCCGAGTATGCCGGCGACGTCAAGGTGCCGAAGGCCAGTGGTCCCGATGCGCGAACCGTCGCGGAAGTGGTGACGAAGAGCGCGGAGCTCAAGGACAAGACTGTACTGATTCGGGGCAGGGTCGTGAAGTACTCGCCGGGCATCATGGGGAAGAACTGGATCCATCTGCGTGACGGGTCGGGTTCGGCAGCGGACAATACGAATGACCTGCTGGTGACGACCACCGATCAGACAAAGGTCGGCGACGTGGTTGTTGCGAAGGGCGTAGTGCACACCGACCGCGACTTCGGTTCCGGCTATGCGTACAAGGTTCTGGTCGAAGAGGTCAAGCTGCAGCAGTGAGCCGTCGGCTGCCTGAGAGCGGCCGGCGCCGGCGGGCGCTTGGGCTGACCCTGCTGTCGGGTCTGGTGCTGCTGCTTTCGGCGCCTGTGGTGCGTGCCGAAGCGCTACACGAGGAGGCGCCGCGAGTGGTGGCGGCGCTGGAACAGGGACTGGCGGCCGAATCGGGAGCCGGCCTGAGGAAGAATCCGCGACTGGCCCTGGCGCTCTATTGCGATGCCGGAGTCATGGGGAGCCCCGAGGGATTCTTTCGTGTCGGCCGCATTCTCGCCAAGGGGCCTGTCTTTGTCCGCAATCCGGAACTGGCCAACGCCTATTTCGCCCTGGCGGCGAAACTCGGCCATCGCGATGCCGTCGATCACTACGATGAAAGCATCGGCAGCGCGCCGCTCGGCGACGAGTGCGGAAACTTCGAGGCCAGCCTGGTGGCGGGGCACTTCGACCTCGATGCCTATCTGTCGGCTCTCTCGCCGGCAAAGCGAAAGGTATCGGACTTGATCCGCCGTCACGCAGCGCGCTTTGGCGTCGATGTCCGCATCGCCCTGGCGGTCGCGCTGGCCGAGTCGAATCTCGATTCGCTGGCGGTCTCGCCGAAAAATGCGCAGGGCGTGATGCAGCTGATGCCGGGCACGCAGGAGCGTTTCGGCGTGAGGCATCCCTTCGATGCCGAAGCCAACATCAAGGGCGGGCTGGCCTATTTGAGATGGCTCAAGGAGCGCTTTGGCGGTGACTGGGCCCTGGTCGCCGCCGCCTACAACGCCGGGGAAGGCACGGTCGAACGGCATGGCGGAATTCCGCCGTTCCGCGA
>DAIOGL010000075.1:6116-8224 GCA_036745235.1 Sulfuritalea sp. | reverse complement strand
GCGGATCCGTATTGCAGAAACTGCCTCCATCACAACACCTTGGAGGTCGTCATGAGTCAAGAATTTACCCCGGTCATACTGGTCCACCTCAGTTCCGCCGTTGCAGCGCTGGTGCTGGGCATTGGCGTCTTCCTGCGCCGCAAGGGCAGCTTCAGCCACCGCATGCTGGGCCGCACTTGGGTCGGCCTCATGCTGGTGACGGCAATCTCGACCTACTGGATCAGGGCCAGCGGCAGTTTCTCCTGGATTCACGGTCTCTCGGCAATCTCCATCGTCGCACTCGCCTTTGCCGTGTACTTCGCCATTACCGGCAACATCAGGCGCCACCAGCGAATCATGACGGCCGTGTTCTTCGTCGCCCTCGTCGTGGCTGGCGTCTTCACCTTGTTGCCGCAGCGCCTGCTCGGCCAAGCGTTGTGGTCCTCGCTGGGCGTGATCTGAGCCTGCCGAACGAGGCCGGATGGCCTGCGGCTGCCGGGAACGGCACTAATGAATTTCGCGCGTTTCGAGGAACTTCACTTCCGGGTGGCGTTCCTGCGTCATCTGAAGATTGACGCGGTTGGGCGCCAGGTAGACAAAGTCGCCGGCGCCGTCGAGCGCCACATTGACGCCGGCCTTGTCGGCGAGGGCGCGTATCGCCAGGTCGTCGCCGCGCAGCCAGCGTGCCGTGGCGACAGGGTAGGGCTCGAACATCACGTCGACGCCGTACTCGAACTCGAGGCGGTGGGCGACCACGTCGAACTGCAGCGTGCCGACCGCGCCGAGGATCAGGTCGTTGCTGTGGATCGGCTTGAAGAGTTGCGTCGCGCCTTCTTCGGCCAGTTGCTGCAGGCCTTTTTGCAGCTGCTTCATCTTCATTGGATTGCGGATCTGGGCACGGCGGAAGTGTTCCGGCGCGAAGCAGGGGATGCCGGTGAATTTCAGGTCCTCGCCCTCGCTGAAGGCGTCGCCGAGCAGCACCGTGCCGTGATTGGGAATGCCGATGATGTCGCCCGGCCACGCCTCGTCGGTGGTGGTGCGATCCTGCGCCATGAAGGTGATCGCGTTGTTCACCGACAGCGTCTTGCCGGTCGAGCGCTGGCGGAGCTTGATGCCGCGCTCGAACTTGCCCGAGCAGACGCGGACGAAGGCGATGCGGTCGCGGTGTTTGGGGTCCATGTTGGCCTGGATCTTGAACACGAAGCCGGAGAATTTCGGTTCGGCGGGCTGCACCAGGCGCGTTTCGGTGGCGCGCGGCTGCGGCGGCGGCGACAGGTCGACCACGGCGTCGAGCAGGGACTGCACGCCGAAATTGTTGATCGCCGAGCCGAAGAACACCGGGGTCTGCTTGCCCGCGAGGTAGGCCTCGCGGTCGAAGGCGTGGGACGCGCCGCGCACCAGTTCGACTTCCATGCGCAGTTCCTCCGCCTGGTCCGGGATCAGCTCGTCGAGGCGCGGATTGTGCAGTCCCTTGATCACTTCCGCGGTCCCCTTGTCCGCCTGCGGGTCGAAGAAGCTGATGCTGTCGTCGTAGAGGTGGTAGACGCCGCGAAAGCGCTTGCCCATGCTGATCGGCCAGGTCATCGGCGCGCACTGGATGTCGAGCACCGATTCGATCTCGTCGAGCAGTTCGATCGGCGGCCGGCCTTCGCGGTCGAGCTTGTTGATGAAGGTCAGGATCGGCGTGTCGCGCAGGCGGCAGACGTTCAGCAGCTTGATGGTCTGGGCTTCGACGCCGTTCACCGAGTCGATCACCATCACCGCCGAATCGACCGCGGTCAGCGTGCGGTAGGTGTCCTCTGAAAAGTCCTCGTGGCCCGGCGTGTCGAGCAGGTTGACCATGCATTCGCGGTAGGGGAACTGCATCACCGAGCTGGTGACCGAGATGCCGCGCTGCTTTTCGAGTTCCATCCAGTCCGAGGTGGCGTGGCGCGAGGCCTTGCGTGCGCGGACTTCCCCGGCGACCTGGATGGCGCCTCCGAACCACAGGAGTTTCTCCGTCAGCGTGGTTTTGCCCGCATCGGGGTGCGAAATGATGGCGAAGGTGCGGCGACGGGCGGTTTCAAGTTCGAGCTGGGACACGGCGGCGGGGAGATCGATGCGAGGGGCCGCGATTATACGGTGCCGGC
>DAIOGL010000075.1:0-6016 GCA_036745235.1 Sulfuritalea sp. | reverse complement strand
TGGGACACGGCGGCGGGGAGATCGATGCGAGGGGCCGCGATTATACGGTGCCGGCTCGAAGTTCCCAAAGCGACGCAGCGCGCTGGCGCCGCGGTGGAGTCGGCGCCGGCGCGCTCTCCACATCATGGATTCGGCCTCGCCGGCGGGTAGCGGCGGTCCGCCGGGCTTGCGGGTCAGCTTGCCGCTTGTGCGATCGACATGCGCCGCGCGGAGGCGGGCGAGCCGCCGGGGCGCGCGGCCGCTTCACCCGCCAGCACCCAGTCCGGGTCGAGCGAGCGGATGGGCACCGCGGTGTCGGCAGGAATGCGACCGGCCAGCTGCAAGGCCAGATAGCGGCCGCAACTGACGCGCAGGAAGGAGGTGAAGTTGGCGCTGTCGTTGATGCCCTGGCTGCCGGCCTCGGCCAGTTCGTCGTAGAGCCGGCTGATCAGCTGTGCCACGCTGAGCCCGTCGCGGGTGCCGATTTCTTCGAGCACCTGCCAGAACAGGTTCTCCAGCCGGATGCTGGTGGCCACGCCGGAAAGCCGCAGGGAACGCGAACGGCAGCGATACAGCTCGGGGTCGGCGCTTATGAAGATTCTGCACATCGCCTTTTCTCCTCAAGGTCGGCGAGGATGCGGATGCATCCTCGCCCAGCAATGTAGCACCGCTGCCGCGACCAACGGAAGAATCAGAGTTCGATGCGGGTGCCGAGCAACTTGAGGAACTGGCTGATCCAGGCCGGATGCGCGGGCCAGGCGGGCGCCGTGACCAGGTTGCCGTCGGTGACGGCGGCGTCGATCGCGATTTCGGCGAATTTTCCCTCCGCCAGGACAACCTCGGCGCTGCAGGCCGGATAGGCCGAGCAGCTGCGGCCCTTGAGCACGCCGGCCGCGGCCAGGATCTGTGCGCCGTGGCAGATGGCGGCGACCGGCTTGTTGGCACTGAAGAAGTGACGCACGATGTCGAGCACCGCGGGATTGAGGCGCAGGTATTCCGGCGCGCGTCCGCCGGGGATCACCAGCGCATCGTAGTTCTCCGCCTTGATGTCGGCGAAGCTGGCGTTCAGTCCAAAGTTGTGGCCGCGTTTTTCCGAATAGGTTTGCTGCCCTTCGAAATCGTGGATCGCCGTGGCGACGCTGTCGCCGGCCTTCTTGTCGGGGCAGACCGCATGCACGCTGTGACCGACCGCCAGCAGCGCCTGGAAGGGCACCATGACCTCGTAATCCTCGACGTAATCGCCGACCAGCATCAGTATCTTCTTGGCTGCCATTTCTCTCTCCTTGTAATGGTGGGGGCATGCAGTGCACGCCTGCGATGCATTCTTGCCGCGGTGCGGCCGCGGCGGGTAGTAACCGGCTAACTCATCGGTCAGGCTGGTGCGGTGCAGCAATAATCATTCGGCGTCGCTGGGCGTTTGCGAGGGGTAGCGGTGTAACATCCGCTCGCTACGATTCCGCGATACCCCACCGATGCCGACAGCCGCGCCCTCAGCAGCGAAAACGCGCTTGTTTCCGATCAGGGCGGGCCTCTGGCCGGCCTGGATCGCGCTTGCCAGTTCGCTGGCGCTGACGCTGGTCGCCTGGCGCTATACCCAGCAGGACGTCGAGCGCGAGATGCGTCGGGATTTCGACGCCGAGATCGGTCAGGTGCGGGCCGACCTCAAGACCCGGATTACCGGCTATACGCAGGCCCTGCGCAGCGCCGCTGCGCTGTTTTCCGCCAGCGACCAGGTGACCCGCAAGGACTGGCGCGACTATGTCGCCGGGCTACGGCTGGAACGCGACTACCCGGCGATTCAGGCGATGGCTTTTGCGCGTGCCGCAAGCGCCGCCGAACTCGGCGCGCTGATCCGTGAAGTGCGCAACGGCGGTCCGGCCGATTTCACCGTGCGTCCGCCGGGGCGGCGTGAGCGCTATGTGGTGAATGTTTACGCCGAACCCTATGCCGGGCTCAACGTCAAGGCGCTCGGCTACGACATGTGGCAGGACCCGGACCGGCGCGAGGCCATGCAAAGGGCGCGCGATACCGGCGAGCCGATGATCACGCGCAGGATCACGCTGAAGATCGACGAGCAGGGCAACCCGCTCCCGGCATTCATCATGTACCAGCGGGTGATGTCGAAATCGGGCAACGGGATCTACGGCTACGTGCTCAGTCCCTTTCGCGTGCCGCTGCTGATGGAAGACCTGCTCAGGGACCGGTTCCCCGGCATTTCCATGGACATCCACGACGGCACCGAGCCGGGTCCCGACAGTCTCATCTACCGCAGCACGCGACAAGACGGGCCGGTGGCCGCGAAGCTCGTCCACAGCGAGACCCTGATGGTCGGCGGTCGACCCTGGACCCTGAGCTTTGCCAGCCTGCCGGAACTCGAAAGACGGGCCGACGTCGGGCGCTCGTTTCAGGTGTTGGCAGGGGGGCTGCTGACCAGCCTGCTGCTGTTCAGCATCGTCTGGTCGCTGGCCACCACCCGCGACCGTGCCTTGCGCCTGGCACGCGAGATGACCGGCTCGTTGCGCGAGAGCGAAGCGCGCTTCAGGACGCTGGTCGAGCAGGCGCCCGATGCCATCGTGGTGTACGACGTGGACCTGGGCCGCTTCGTCGATGCCAATGCACAGGCCGAGAAATTGTTCGGATGCACGCGCGAGGAACTGCTGCAGGGCCGGCCTGAACGGTTCTATCCGCCGGGCCAGTTCAGCGGAAAAACCGCAGCGGAGAACGTTCAGGAAATGCTCGAGCGGGCGCTGGCCGGGGAGCAAGTCTTTTTTGAACGCACCTTGCGCAGCGCTCAAGGCCGGCTCTTGCGCTGCGAACTGCGGCTGATCCGCCTGCCTTCGGCCGATCATCGACTGATCCGCGGCAGTTTTGTCGACATCACCGAACGCAAGAACGCGGAGGAGGTCCTGGCGCGGCAGCAGGCAGCGCAGCGGGAGAGCGAAGAACGCCTTCGCCTGCTGTTGAATTCCACCGGCGAGGCGATCTACGGCATCGACCTCGATGGGCGTTGCACGTTCTGCAATCCTGCCGGGCTGCGCATGCTCGGCTGGGCCAGCGAGGACGATCTTCTCGGCCGCGACATGCATGCCACGACCCACTACCGGAAGCCCGACGGTTCGGTCTATCCGGCGGATTCCTGTCCGATCTGCAGCGTGCTCGAATCGGGCGCCGAGTCGTGGGCGGACGACGAAATCTTTTTCCGCGCCGATGGCAGCAGCTTCCCGGTGCGCTACGGCGCCCATCCGATCCGGCGCGACGGGAAGATCATCGGCGCGGTGGTTACGTTTACCGACGCTACGAGGCGCAAGGCGGCGGAGGACGAAATCAGGAACCTGGCGTTCTACGATCCGCTGACGCGGCTTCCCAACCGGCGGCTGATGCACGACCGCCTCGAGCGCGCCCTGACCGGCAGTGCGCGGCACACGCGTCACGGGGCGTTGATGCTGTTCGATCTGGACGACTTCAAGACGCTCAACGACACCCTGGGGCATGCAGTCGGCGACCAGTTCCTGATCGAAGTGGCCTCCCGCATCGAGTCATGCATCCGCGAAGGGGATACCGTGGCGCGGCTGGGTGGCGACGAGTTCGTGGTGATTCTCGAAGACCTCGATGCCGAAGCCGTCGCGGCGATGCAGGCGGAGAGCGTCGCGGTGAAGATTCAGGCGGCACTGAACCAGCCTTACCTGTTCGACCTGAGCCTGGTCGGCGGAGACAGCGACACGCGCAGCTACCACTGCACTGCGAGCATCGGGATTGCGCTGTTTCGCGATCAATCGCTGTCGGTCGAGGAGTTGATGAAGCGCGCCGACACGGCCATGTACCAGGCCAAGGCGGCCGGCCGCAACACGCTGCGCTTCTTCGACCCCGACATGCAGGCAGTGGTCACTGCGCGCGCCACGCTGACGTCGGACCTGCGCACGGCGATTCGCGAGGGCCAGTTTCTGCTCCACTATCAGTCCCAGTTCGACGGCGAAGGCCGCATGACCGGCGCCGAGGCTCTGGTGCGCTGGCAGCATCCGCGACGCGGCCTGGTATTGCCTGGCGAGTTCATTCCGCTGGCGGAAGACAGCGGCCTGATCCTGCCGCTGGGCCACTGGGTGCTGGAAGCCGCTTGCCGGCAGTTGCTGGTCTGGGCGCAGCAGCCCGCGATGGCCCATCTCACCGTCGCGGTAAATGTCAGCGGCCGCCAGTTCTACCAGAGGGATTTCGTCGAACAGGTGCTCGCGGTGCTCGACGAGACCGGTGCCGATCCGCAGAAACTCAAGCTGGAAGTCACCGAGAGCCTGCTGCTGCATGACATGAAGGACATCATCGGCAAGATGACGGTGCTCAAGGGCGAGGGCGTGACCTTCGCCCTCGACGATTTCGGCGTCGGCTATTCGTCATTGTCCTACCTCAAGCGCCTGCCCCTGGCCCAGTTGAAGATCGATGCTTCATTCGTGCGCGATGTGCTCACCGACGGCAACGATGCCGCGATTGTCCGCACCATTATTGCCCTGGGGCAGAGCCTCGGCCTGGACGTGATCGCCGAGGGCGTGGAAACCGGCGGGCAGCGCGAATTTCTCGCGCAGCACGGCTGTCACGCCTATCAGGGCAATCTGTTCGGCAGGCCGGGGCCGGCGGAGAAGCTGCAGGGCGCCAGGCCGCTGGCCGTCTAGCGCAGTTCGCGAGGCGGCCCGGGTTCAGGCTGCTTCGAAATGCTCCAGCATCAGCTGCACGGTCTGCGTGCCGTTCCATTCGTTGATATCGACCCGGAATGCGGCGTGGATGCGCCCCGGCACACCGCTGGCAAACCCGTCGGCAAAATTGAACTGGATCGCGTCGAAGCGCTGCCCGCCTTTTTGCAGCTTGAGCTTGAGGTGCTTGTCCTTCAGGATGCGCTGGTTGAGCACCTCGAAGCTGTCGGCGAAAATCGGCGCCGGGAACGCCTGGCCCCAGACTTCCTGTTGCATCAGGCGCACCGCTTCGAGCGAAAAATAGCCCGACTCGAGCGGGCCGTCGGTTTCCAGCGTGCGCGTGAGTTCCGCCGGCGAGAGCAGTTCGCGGCAGACCTGTTCGAAGCCGGCTTCGAATTCGGCGAGGCGATCTTCGGCGAGCGTCAGCCCCGCCGCCGCTGCATGGCCGCCGAAGCGCAGCAGCAGGCCCGGGTGTCGCTTGGCCACGAGATCGAGTGCATCGCGCAGATGCAGGCCCGGAATCGAGCGGCCGGAAGCCTTCAGTTCCCCGGCATTGCCGCGGGCGAAGGCGAAGGTCGGGCGGTGCAGCCTCTCCTTGACGCGCCCGGCGAGGATGCCGATCACGCCCTGATGCCAGCCGGGGTCGAAGAGCGTCAGGCTGGCCCGATTGCCGGCGTCCAGCGAGGCGAGCAGCAGTTCGGCGTCCTCGCGCATGTCGGTTTCGATGACGCGCCGCTCGCGGTTGATGGCGTCCAGTTGCTGCGCGATATTCATGGCGCGACCGGGATCGTCGGTGACCAGGCACTCGATGCCGAGCGACATGTCGGCGAGCCGGCCGGCGGCATTGAGGCGCGGGCCGAGGGCAAAGCCGAGATCGAAGGTGGCGGCGCGGCTTGGCTCGCGACCGGCGACGGAAAACAGCGCACGCACGCCGGCCTGCATCTGTCCGCCGCGAATGCGCGCCAGGCCCTGGGCCACCAGGATGCGGTTGTTGCGGTCGAGCGGCACCACGTCGGCCACGGTGCCCAGCGCGACCAGATCGAGCAGGCCGGCCAGGTTCGGCTCCGGCTGCGCGGCCCAGGCGCCGCGGCGGCGCAGTTCGGCGCGCAAGGCCAACGCGACGTAGAACATCACGCCGACGCCGGCCAGCGCCTTGCTCGGAAAATCGCAGCCCGGTTGGTTGGGGTTTACGATCACGTCGGCGTCGGGCAACTCCTCATTTGCCAAATTCGCCGGTAGGTGGTGATCGGTAATCAGCGTTGCGATGCCGAGACTCTTGAGCTCGGCCACGCCTTCGACGCTGGCGATGCCGTTGTCGACCGTGATCACCAGGTCGGGCTGCCGGGCTGCCGCCAGTTGCG
>DAIOGL010000074.1:6750-9981 GCA_036745235.1 Sulfuritalea sp. | reverse complement strand
TCGCTTGAGGACTGCGGATCACGCGGCGCGCTGCGGCGTTGTTCGCGGGCTTGTTTAGCGCTGCTAAACGGCACCCGCTCTCGCCTTGCATCGCTTGATGCTCCACAGACCTCATCCGTTAAAGCAAAGCACACGCTTTGCGGCCTCCTCAACTCTTGGAGCAACGTGACATGTCCAAATATTTCGACGCGCTCGAAACCCGCTCGGCCGACGAACGAAAGTCGGCGCTGGCGATACGGCTGCCGCAGCAGATTGCACACGCCAAGGCGAACACCGCGTACTTCGCCGAGTCGCTCAAGCATGTTGATGCGGCGTTGATCGTGTCGGCGAACGCCCTCGCGGGTCTGCCGGTGGTCCGCAAGAGCGACCTGATCGAGTTGCAGAAGCAGCAGCGGCCGTTCGGCGGTCTGGCGGCGTCGCAGTGGGGCAGGCTCGGGCGCGTGTTTTCTTCCCCGGGTCCGATCTACGAACCGGAAGGACGTGTCGCAGATTACTGGCGCACGGCGCGCGCGCTCTACGCCGCGGGCTTTCGCGCCGGCGACCTGGTGCACAACAGCTTTTCCTACCACATGACGCCGGGTGCCTGGATTCTCGAAGCGGGTGCGCAGGCGCTGGGCTGCACGGTGTTCCCGGCCGGCGTCGGACAGACCGAGCAGCAGGTGGCGGCCATGGCCGACCTGCAGCCCAACGGCTATGTCGGCACGCCGTCCTTTTTGCGCATCCTGCTGGAGAAAGCCGACGAACTCGGCGTCAAGCTGCCGTCGCTGACCAAGGCGCTGGTTTCCGGCGAAGCCTTCCTGCCGCCGGTGCGCGACGCGCTGCTGGCTCGCGGCATCGCCGGCTATCAGGCTTATGCGACGGCCGAATTGGGTGTCATCGCCTACGAGACCGAAGCGCGCGAAGGCCTCGTGATCGATGAGGGCGTGATCGTCGAGATCGTGCGACCGGGCACGGGCGACCCCGTTGCCATTGGCGAGGTCGGCGAGGTGGTGGTGACCACCTTCAATACCGACTATCCGCTGATCCGCTTCGGCACCGGCGACCTGTCGGCCTTTCTGCCCGGTGTATCGCCTTGCGGTCGCACCAACATGAGGATCAAGGGCTGGATGGGCCGCGCCGATCAGACAACCAAGATAAAGGGCATGTTCGTTCATCCCGAGCAGGTTGCTGCGGTGGTCAAGCGTCATCCCGAGATTGCCAAGGCGCGACTGGTGGTGACCAATCCGGACAGCAGCGACCTGATGACCCTGAACTGCGAGGTCGGCGCGCCCGGTGGTGGCATGGACAAGGCAATTGCCGATACGGTGCGTGACGTTACCAAGCTGCGCGCCGAGGTGAAGCTGGTGGCCGTCGGCAGTCTGCCCAATGACGGCAAGGTCATCGAGGACGCCAGGAAATATGACTGACCGGCCGGATTCACGCGGCGGCCCTCTTGCCGGCCTGCGCATTCTCGATCTCACCCGCCTGCTGCCGGGTCCCGTGGCCACCATGCATCTGGCCGACCTCGGGGCCGAGGTGATCAAGATCGAAGACACCGGCGCCGGCGACTACGCCCGCGCCATGGGTCCTGCCGAACGCAAGGCAGGCGGCAAAGGGGGTACCGGCGACAGCCTGTTCTTCCGCATGGTCAATCGCAACAAGAAAAGCCTGCGCCTCGACTTGAAGCAGGCTGCGGGCGTCGAGGCGTTCCTGCGTCTGGCCAAAGATGCCGACGTGATTTTCGAGAGCTTCCGTCCCGGCGTGGTGAACAAGCTCGGCATCGGCTACGAAGCTGTGCGGGCGGTCAATCCGCGCATCGTCTACTGCGCCATCACCGGCTACGGACAGACCGGCCCCTGGGCGGAACTCGCCGGTCACGACATCAATTACCTTGCGACCTCCGGGCTGCTCGATCAGATCGGTACCCACGACGGCACGGCCAGCGGCCCTCCGGCGATTCCCAACCTGCAGGTCGGCGATCTGCTGGGGGGGGCGCTCACTCCCTTGCTCGGCGTTCTTGCGGCGGTGATCGGCGCCAAGGCAACGGGGCAGGGCAGCCATGTCGACGTGGCCATGACCGATGCGGTGATGGCCCATACCATCTTTCCGCTGGTGACCACGCAAGTGTTCGGACAGCCGATGCCGCGCGGTGCCGATCTCCTGACCGGTGGCGTGCCCTGCTACGGCGTCTATCGCACCGCAGACGACCGCTACCTTGCCGTCGGCGCCCTCGAGCCCAAGTTCTGGCAGGCGCTTTGCGCCGCCATCGAACGGCCCGACCTGTCGCCCTTCGGCCTGGCCATGGGCAGCGAAGGCCGCCGCGTGAAGGGCGAACTGGCCGCCGTGCTTGCCTCGCGGCCGCTGGCCGATTGGGAGCCCGTCTTCGCGGCCGCGGACTGCTGCGTCACGCCGATTCTGCGCATGGACGAGGCGATCAAACATCCGCAAATGGTCGCCCGCGAGATGGTGGTCGAGGTCGGCGGTACCAAACAGTTCGCACCACCCTTCAAGCTATCGGCGTGGCCCTGGGCCGATGCCGCACCGGCGCCGGCCGCCGGCGCCGACAGCGAAGCCGTGTTGAAGGCGGCCGGCTACACGGAATCGGAGATTGCGCGCTTGCGCGAATCCGGAGTAATTTAGCGGCGTGCTCATTACGCCCAGCCCCGCGCTCACCCCGGCCCTCGCCCTTCTCCCCGACTTCGCGCTGATCCTGCTCGGCAGCGGCCTGCGCCGCCTGCTGCATCTGGGCGACCATTTCTGGACCGGGCTGGAGAAGCTGGTCTATTTCATTCTCTTTCCGGCCCTGCTGTTCAACGGGCTGGTGAAGACGCGCATCGACTGGGCGGCGGCCGGTCCGCTGCTGGCGGTCGCCATGGGAGCAATGGGAACCGGCATCGTGCTTGGGTACGGCGCGAAGTTCTTCCGCCTGACGCCGATGTCATTCGCTTCGCAATACCAGTGCGCCTTCCGCTTCAACTCCTACATCGGCCTCGCGGTGGCCGGCAAGCTCTACGGAGTGCCGGGCATCGCCGCCATGGCGATCGTCGTCGGCGTCATGGTGCCGCCGTCCAATATGGCGGCGGTCTGGATGCTGGCGCGTCATGGCGATGCCAGCGTCTGGCGCGAGTTGGCGAGAAATCCGCTGATTCTGGCCACGCTGGCGGGCGTCGCGGCGAATCTCGCCGGCTTCCAGCCGCCCGAGCCATTGCTGCAATTTCTCGGTCGCCTCGGCGAGGCCGCCATCGCGCTGGG
>DAIOGL010000074.1:0-6650 GCA_036745235.1 Sulfuritalea sp. | reverse complement strand
CCGGCCGCATCCGCGGCCGGAGCCTCGCCGGTACCCTGCATGAAATTCCACGGCCACAACGCAGGGTTGGCGAAGGGATTGGCGTTGGCGTCCTGGCTTCCCGCCGACTGGCTCATGGCCTGGAAGGCCGATAGCGTCGCGCGCTGCATTTCCAGTCCCTGAATGGTCATCTGCAGCATACCGAGATTGGTCTTGAGCCAGCCCTCGACCGCCTTGAGATCGGCAATGCGCTTGTCCAGCTCGTTGGTGTCCAGCGTCGGCGTCACCAGGCCCGGCAGCGGCATCCCGGTTTTACCCCAGAGGGACTTCAGGAACTCCATCGGATCGGTCGGCGTTGTGCTCATGGCGATAGCTCCCGGGAAAGTCGGATGATATTACCGCAGCGAGGGCTTCCGCGCTAAACTGTCCGTTGTCATATCCGGAACCAGCCTGCAGGGGGAAGCGATGCTCAGACTATTGGTGGTGGAAGATCATGCCCTGGTGCGCGAAGGCTTGCTCGCGACGCTGAAGAACCTCGGCGCGGAAACCGAGACCATCGGCGTGCCCGATGCCAACGAGGCGATCGGCGTGCTCGAGAACGAGGACATCGACATGATGATTCTCGACCTGATGCTCCCGGGAACCAAGGGCCAGACCTTCCTGCCGGTGGTACGGCGGCGCTTTCCGACAGTGCCGGTGGTAATCCTGTCGGCGCTGGACGATGCCGATACCGTATCGCGCGTGATGAAGGCGGGCGCGTCGGGTTTTGTCTCCAAGTCCGGATCGAGCGGCGAACTGCTCGAAGCCCTGCGCGCGGTGCTCTCCGGCGAAATCTATCTGCCTCCCAAGCTGCGGGAACTGACCAATCGCAGCGAGATCGCGCACGGCGAAAACAAATCGCTGGCGCAGCGCTTCGGTCTGACCGCGGCCCAGGCGCGCGTGCTGGAACTCCTCGCCGAAGGGCGCAGCAACCGCCAGATCGGCGAGTTGCTCGGCTTGACCGAGGGCACGGTCAAGATCCATGTCTCGGCGATCATGAAGGCCATGGGCGTCAGCAACCGCTCGGAAGCGGCGCTGATGGCGAGTCGCAAGCGGCGCCAGAACTGAGGTCGGGCGCCGCTCCCCGTCAAATCAACCCGAGCCGGGCGCGCAAGGCTTCGCGTTCCGGCGCAGCGGCATCCATGCTGCGCCGCTTGACGTGTCCGAAGCCGCGGATCTTTTCCGGCAGACTCGCCAGCGCAATGGCATCGCCCAGGTTTGTGCGTTCCAGCTTCGCCGGCAGTGCGGCGAGGTCGGCTTCATAGCCAGCCAGCAAGGCCCGCTCCAGACGCCGCTCTTCGCTGCGGCCGAAGATATCCCAGCGCGAGCCCCGATAGCCGCGGGCCTTTGCCAGCCACTTGAATGCCGTAAGCATCCACGGGCCGAAGGCCATCTTCTTCACCTTGCCGGTTGTCGGGTCGGGGCGGGCGAGCAGCGGCGGCGCCAGATGAAACTGCAGCGTGTATTCACCTTCGAAACGCTCGCCTATCCTTTGCAGGAAGTCGGTCTCGGCATACAGCCGCGCCACCTCGTATTCGTCCTTGATCGCCATCAGCTTGAACAGGTTGTGCGCCACGGCTTCGGTCAGTTGCGATGAATTTATCGCAGCTTCGGCGGCCCGGATCTGCTCCACTTGCTTCCGGTAGCGCTCCGCGTAAGCGGCGTCCTGGTACTCGGTGAGAAAGCCGACGCGCTTCGCAACCACTTCGTCGAGAGTCGGCGCTGGCGGCACGGCGACTTGCGGCCGCGCATGGGCCGCAACCGCCGCCGGATCGTGCGCGGCACGGCGGCCCCAGAGAAATGCGGCGCGACTCATGGCGACGGCGGTGGCGTTGAGTTCGATGGCGCGGTCGATGGCCTCCGCCGATACCGGCACCGAGCCCTGCTGCCAGGCGTAGCCGAGCAGGAACAGGTTGCTGGCGATCGAATCCCCCAGCAGGCGCACTGCAAGGTCCGAGGCATCGACAAAGTGTGCCGCGCCGGCGCCCACCGTGTCACTGACCACGGCCTGCATGCGCGCCAGCGGAAACTGCCAGTCGGGATTGCGAGTGAAATCGGCCGTCGGCGTTTCCGCGCAATTCACCACGACACGCGTACGACCGTTCTGCATCCGCGTCAGCGCATCGGGCGAGGCCGTGACAATGACATCGCCGCCGATCACGGCATCGGCTTCGCCGGTCGCCACGCGCACGGCATGAATCGCTTCCGGATCGTCGCAGATGCGCACATGGGAAAACACCGCGCCGCCCTTTTGCGCGAGCCCGGTCATGTCGAGCACGGTGACGCCCTTGCCGTCGATGTGCGCCGCCATGCCGATCAGGGCACCGATGGTGACCACGCCGGTGCCGCCGACGCCGGTAATCAGGATGCCGTAGGGCTTGGCGGTCGACGCAAGAGTCGGCGCTGGCGGCACGCCGAATGAATCGCCTTCCTGGCTTGAACCGGCCAGCCCGCGGCCCTTCCTGACCCCGCCGCCGAGCACCGAAACGAAACTCGGGCAAAAACCCTTCTCGCACGAGTAGTCCTTGTTGCAGGCGGACTGGTCGATCGCGCGCTTGCGGCCGAATTCGGTTTCCACCGGCACCACGGCGAGGCAGTTCGACTGCACGCCGCAATCGCCGCAGCCTTCGCACACGGCCTCGTTGATGAACAGGCGGCGCGGCGGATCGATCATCTTGCCGCGCTTGCGGCGGCGGCGCTTTTCGGCGGCGCAGGTCTGGTCGTAGATGATGGCCGAGACGCCGGGACACTCGCGCATTTCGCGCTGGATCGCATCGAGCTCGTCGCGATGCCGGATCGGCACGCCGTGCGGCAGGTCCGGGTGGCCATAGGCGCGTGGCGTGCCATCGGTGACGACGACGACATGGCCGACGCCCTCGGCATGCAATTGCGCGGCGATATGCGGCACCGTCAGATTGCCGTCGTGGGGCTGGCCGCCGGTCATCGCCACGGCATCGTTGTAGAGAATCTTGTAGGTGGCGTTGACGCCCGAGGCAACCGCGGCGCGGATGGCCAGCGAGCCGGAGTGGAAGTAGGTGCCGTCGCCGAGATTGACGAAGACATGGCGCTGCTCGGTGAAGGGCGCCTGCCCCATCCAGGCGGCGCCCTCGCCGCCCATGTGCGAAAACGTGGCCGTGGCACGGTTCATCCACAGCACCATGAAATGGCAGCCGATGCCGGCCAGGGCGCGCGAACCTTCCGGTACGCAGGTCGAGGTGTTGTGCGGACAGCCCGGACAGAAGTAGGGCGTGCGCGCAATCTGGATCACCGGCGCGGCGGAGCGCTCCTTCGCTTCGATCACTGCCAGGCGTTCGCGAATGCGCGGCGAGGTGAAGTGGCGGCCGATGCGGTCGGCGATGACGCGGGCGATCTGCGCCGGCGACAATTCGCCGGAGGCGGGCAGCAGCCAGCGGCCGTTGGGCAGCGCCCATTCGCCCTGCTCGTCGAACTTGCCGATCACGCGCGGGCGCACGTCCTCGCGCCAGTTGTAGAGTTCTTCCTTGAGCTGGTACTCGATCAGCTGGCGCTTTTCCTCGACCACCAGGATCTCTTCCAGCCCCTCGGCGAAGCGGCGCACGCCGTCCGACTCGAGCGGCCAGACCATGCCGACCTTGTAGAGGCGGATGCCGATTTCGGCGGCGAGTGCGTCATCGATGCCGAGGTCGTCGAAGGCCTGGCGCACGTCGAGATAGGACTTGCCGGTGGTGATGATGCCCAGCCTCGGGTTGGGCGCATCGATCACGATCTGGTTCAACCGGTTGGCGCGGCAATAGGCCAGCGCTGCGTATAACTTGTGGTCCAGCAGGCGCGCTTCCTGGAGCAGGCGGTCGTCCGGCCAGCGGATATTGAGGCCGTCCGGCGGCAAGGCGTAGTCGGTCGGCAGCACGATTCGTACGCGGTCCGGCGAGATATCCACCGAGGCCGAGGATTCGACAGTGTCGGCCACCGCCTTGAAGCCGACCCAGCAACCCGAGTAGCGGCTCATCGCCCAGCCGTGAAGGCCGAGGTCGAGATAATCCTGCACGCCCGCCGGGACCAGCACCGGCATCATCGCCGCCTTGAGCGCGTGCTCCGACTGGTGGGCGACCGTGGATGAACGCGCGGCGTGATCGTCGCCGGCTATCGCGAGGACACCTCCATGCTTCCAGGTGCCGGCGGAATTGGCGTGTTTGAATACGTCGCCGCAGCGATCCACGCCCGGGCCCTTGCCGTACCACATGCCGAAGACGCCGTCGTGCTTCGCGCCGGGCGACAGATTGACTTGTTGCGTACCCCACAGCGCGGTGGCCGCGAGGTCTTCATTGACGCCGGGCTGGAACACGATCTGGTTCCGGCCGAGATGCGCCTTGGCCTTCCACAGCGCCTGATCGAGGCCGCCCAGCGGCGACCCGCGGTAGCCGGACACGTAGCCGGCGGTATTCAGTCCGGCCAGTGCGTCGCGTTGCCGTTGCAGCAGCAGCAGACGGACGAGGGCTTGGGTGCCGGTCAGAAACACCCGGCCTTGGCTGAGGGCGTATTTGTCCTCGAGGGTGATGTTGCGCAGTGGCGCGTTCATGGCTGCTCCTGAATCTTGTTGGACGTCGGATGTCGGAGATGCGGCGGCCTTGTGGGCCGCGCATCCTGCCTTGCCGTCCCCGGTCAGGACGGCGGCAGAATCTTACCCGGATTCAGGATGTTGTCGGGATCGATTGCGCGCTTTATGGTGCGCATCAGGTCGATTGCCACATCGCCATGCTCCAGCGCCATGTAGGACTGCTTGCCGATGCCGATGCCATGTTCGCCCGTGCAGGTGCCGTCCATGCGGATCGCGCGCTTTGCCAGGCGCGATGCGAAGCCCTGGGCGCGGGCCAGGTCGCCCTCGTTGTCGGGATCGACCAGCAGCAGAATATGGAAATTGCCGTCGCCGACATGGCCGACCAGCGGGCCGGCCAGGCCGCTCGCATTTTCGTCGAGGTCGCGGAAGGTTTCGTCGACGCAATCGGCCAGCATCGAGATCGGCACGCAGACGTCGGTGGTCAGGGCGCGGCAGCCCGGCTTGAGGCCGAGGCCGGCGTAGTAGGCATCGTGCCGCGCCTGCCAAAGGCGGCTGCGGTCCTCGGGGCGCGTCGCCCATTCGAAATCCTGCCCGCCGTGTTCGGCGGCGAGCTCCTGCACCGTCTCGGCCTGCTCCTTGACGCCGGTCGGCGAGCCGTGGAATTCGAAGAACAGGGTCGGCGCCTCGCGCAGCGTGGTCTTGCTGTGGCGGTTGATGGCGGTGATCGCGAGCTTGTCCAGCAGTTCGATGCGCGCTACCGGGACGCCGAGCTGTATGGTCTGGATCACCGTCTTGACGGCCGCGCCCAGGCTCGGGAATGCGCAGACGGCGCTGGAAATTGCTTCCGGCACCGGGTAGAGCCTGACCGTCAGTTCGGTGATGATGCCCAGCGTGCCTTCGGAGCCGACCATCAGGCGCGTCAGGTCATAGCCGGCCGCCGACTTGCGGGCACGGCCGCCGGTCTTGAGGATGCGGCCGTCGGGCAGCACCACAGTCATGCCGAGCACGTTCTCGCGCATGGTGCCGTAGCGCACGGCATTGGTGCCGGAAGCGCGTGTCGCCGCCATGCCGCCGAGGCTGGCGTCCGCGCCCGGATCGATCGGGAAAAACAGCCCGGTACCGTTCAGCGCGGCGTTGAGGGCCTTGCGCGTGACGCCGCATTGCACCGTGGCGTCGAGATCTTCCTGGCGCACGGCAGTGATCTGATTCATCGCCGAAAGGTCGATGCAGACTCCGCCCTGTACTGCCAGCAGGTGCCCCTCGAGCGAGGTGCCGGTGCCATAGGCGATCACCGGGGTGCGATATTGGTGGCAAAGTTTGACGATTTCCGCTACTTCCGCTGTGGACTCGGCAAACACCACCGCGTCCGGCGGCATCGGCGGATGGGAAGACTCATCTTTGCCGTGATGCAGGCGGACCGCCGCGGCGACGGAAAAGCGCGATCCGAAGCGGGAGGCGAGCGTCACGGCCAGTTCCTGCGGCAGCGGGGGTCGGTCGACGGGGGCGTTCATGGCGGTCTCCGGGGTGGGGGTCGGCGGATTCTACGCCGCACCCACGCCGAATTGAGTGTTCCCGCTTCCCTGACGGGCTGGCCGGACGATCCCCTCTCAGGCCTTGGGTTTGCCATGGTCGGGACGGTTACTGGGGCGTAAATTGCTTTACCCGTTGACGGTTTTGATGAATTTGGAGATAATCGTTGGTTCAGCTGGAGGGGTTCCCGAGCGGTCAAAGGGATCAGACTGTAAATCTGACGGCTCTGCCTTCGAAGGTTCGAATCCTTCCCCCTCCACCAGCAGGTTGCGGAAACAGATAGTTATTAAGCGGTTAGCGGACAAGTAGGGCGGGCGGCGGTAGTTCAATGGTAGAACCTCAGCCTTCCAAGCTGATTACGCGGGTTCGATTCCCGCTCGCCGCTCCAGATTTTGTTTTGAACGGTTTCAGCCCTTGTAGCTCAGTGGTAGAGCACTCCCTTGGTAAGGGAGAGGTCGCGTGTTCGATCCACGCCAAGGGCACCATTTCTAGTGTATTTTTGTTGGGGTAATCGACATGGCGAAAGCGAAATTTGAGCGGACGAAGCCGCACGTGAACGTGGGGACGA
>DAIOGL010000073.1:2604-10059 GCA_036745235.1 Sulfuritalea sp. | reverse complement strand
GGTGCCACGCGCCATGAAATATCGTTGAGAGATAGTTGCGGTCAAGATTTCTCCTTTGCCGTTTTCCTTGCCCATCAGCCTTGCGGTCAGCCTGCCGCAACGGCGGCAAGCCGGTTCCTCTGCTGCGGGGCAACCCGGCACAAATGCGTCGGGCTTGAATCCACCGCCCCGCGGGGCGGACGGATGAGACGCTAAACGATGCCTACGCGACCTTCTTGCCTGACATGGCCGCGACCGGCGCCACCGGATTGGCCTGGGCCATTTCGACGATCTGCCTGGCGGTCTTGTCCAGTGCCAGGGTCCATACCTTGTTCATTTCCGAAACCTGAGCCTCGACCACCTGGGACAACGCCTCGCGCGTCTGGATCGCTATTTCGAAGACGCTGCTCGAGTAGTCGGCAAGCGGTGCCGAACCCGGTTGCGCCAGCATGTTCTGCAGCGAGACCAAATCCTCCACATCCCTGGCTGCAAGCAGGGCACGGATGCCATCGAGACTGTCTTCCAGCAAGGAACGTGCGGCACCGACATTCAGGGCAGCCAGGCGTTCGGTACCGGAAAATGCCGTATCGGCGAGAGTTGCGAGGATTTCGACTCTGACCTTGTTAGCGCTGACGAGTTGCTCGGTTACGCTGTACATGGCGACCTCCTACACTAATGAAACGGTATAGCCGGTGCGGTTTTCGAGTCCTGCGACTACCCAAGCGGATAGCTTGTGCACCGCACCATCGTCGCATTTTAGGGAGTAAGGAACGCTTGTCAAGACAAATTTGCTGCGCCGCATCAATAAGCGGGCTTCAATCGCGGATTGGAAGAGGCCTGCAATTCGGCCGGCCGAGAGCGATTCCCTGGCGCCTGGCTTGCGGTAACTCATTGTTTTGACGACAGACGTCCGGTCAAGGATGCACGCCAGAGGAGCTTCTAGTTCCAGCCACCCTTGCCCTTCGCTTCGAACTTCTCCCGGTCCCGGCTGAAAAGCTGTTCCAGCTCCTCGCGACCCGCCTTGGCGACGGTAAGCATCCGATTCTCGTCGTGGAAATGCGGAAGCAGGGATTCCATGGTAGCGACGTTATGGTGACGAAACGCGTCCGCCATTTCGCGGGCGCGGTAGGGATCCACGCCCAGCACTTCGAGCACATGGCGGCCCGTCTTGAGCGCCGCCTCGAAGGTTTCCCGCTCGATCACCTCGACCTGGCGCGTGCGCAACTCGACATAGTGGCGGACATTGCGGGCACGGGCAACGATGCGCAGCTGCGGGAAGTTGGCGCGGACGAGATCGACCAGGGCAAGACTGTCATCCACGTCGTCGATGGCATTGACCAGCAGTCTTGCCTTGCCGGCATCGGCAGCCGTCAGCAGGTCCAGCCGTGTGGCGTCGCCGTAGAAGACCTTGTAGCCGAACTTGCGCAGCATCTCGATCTGGTCCGGATCGTGGTCCAGAACGATGGCGCGGATGCCGTTGGCGAACAGCAGCCGCCCGACGATCTGCCCGAAGCGGCCAAACCCCGCAATGAGAACTGCGCCATCTGCGTCTTCATCGATCCTGTCGGCCTCGCGCTTCTGCTTTTCCGCAATGCTGCAGGTCAGACGATCGTTGAACGCCAACAGCAGAGGCGTGCAGGCCATCGAGAGTGCCACCGCCATGTTGAGCAGGCCGCCCGTTTCCCGATCGAGCAGGCCGGCATTCCCGGCGGCGGCGAACACCACAAAGGCGAATTCGCCGCCTTGAGACAGCAGGATCGCGAACAGGCCCCGCTGCCGCGGAGTGACCCCGATCACACGGGCCAGCAGCCACAGCATGGCTGTCTTGATCGCAAGAAAGCCGGCCAGCAGCAAAGCCACACTGCCGGGCCGGGCCAACAGCAGGCCGAAGTCGATCGCCATTCCAACCGAGATGAAGAACAGCCCGAGCAGCAGCCCCTTGAACGGCTCGATATCGGTTTCCAGGGCGTGACGGTATTCCGAACTCGCCAGCAGCACGCCGGCCAGGAATGCACCGAGCGCCATCGACAGCCCGACCAGCGACATCAGTTGCGAAATGCCGAGAACGAGCAGCAGAGCGAATGCGGTGAATACCTCCCGGGTGTCGGCCGCAGCGATCAGGCGCAGGGCGGGTCGCGTCAGATAGCGCCCGATGACGATGATGCCCGCAATGGCGCCGGCGGCCCTCAGCGCATCGAGCCACGGCGTCGCACTCGCAGCGGCATGCGTGGCGAGAAGGGGCATCGCCGCCAGCAAGGGAATGGCGGCGATATCCTGGAACAGCAGAATGGCGAAGGCGCTGTGCCCGGTCGGCGTCGGCAGCAGGTTGCGCTCGCCCATGGTCTGCACCGCAATGGCGGTCGAGGAAAGCGACAACGACAGCCCGGCAATCAGCGCGAGTTTCCAGTCGAAGCCGACGGCGTAGGCGCCGCCCGCCAGCAGCGCAGCGCAGGCCGCCATCTGCAGGCTGCCGTTGCCGAAAACCTCGCGGCGCATCGACCAGAGCCGCTTCGAATCGAGTTCGAGGCCGATCAGGAACAGCATCAGGACGACGCCGAATTCCGAAAAATGCATGATCGATTCGACATCGCTGACGAAACCCAGGCCCCACGGACCGATCAGCGTGCCGGCGATCAGATAGCCGAGCACGGAGCCGAGGCCGAACCGCTTTGCCAGCGGTACACACAGCACGGCCGCAGCCAGGTAGATCAGTGCGTCGCGCATCATGACGCAAGCCCCTTGCCGTTCGCGCCCCCGCCATGATCGGCGAGCCAGGCTTCAAGCCGCTGCCTCAGTTCGCCGGCATGCGCCGCCAGAGCGCCGTCGTCGATTTCGTTTGCGCCGTAGAGGATGCAGGGCCGCTGCCAGTTCATGCCGCAGAACGTCGCGGTGCCCTCGACCGGTCGCATGAAGTCGGCAAAGGGTCGTTGATGAAAGCCGCCGGCGGAATAGGCTTCACCGCTGCCGCCGGCAGTGGCTACCCAAAGGCAGTCCTTGCCGCGCAGTATGGTGCCGCCTTCGCCGAATGCCCAGCCGTAGGTCAGGACTTTGTCGAACCAGTGCTTCAGCAGTCCGGGAACGCTGTACCAGAAGACCGGATGCATCAAGACCACCAGCTGAGCGCGCTCCAGCGCCGCCTGTTCCGCTGCGACGTCGATGTCGAAATCGGGGTAGCGATCGTAGAGCGAGCAGACTTCCACGCCCGGGAGATGGCGCACCGCCTCGAGCAGCGTCCGGTTGGCTCGCGACTGCGATGGGTAAGGGTGAGCGAAGACGATGTAGATCATGGCGCGCCCAAGATACACCAAGAAATCCGGCCCGCCTTGCGCGAAACTCGGCAGGAAACTCCATGCCGACGCATAATCGGTCCCATGAAAACACTCCGCGACACCCGCCTGTCCATGCTCGATCTGGTCGCCGTCCGCGAGGGCGGCACCGTGGCCGACGCACTGGCAATCGCCCTGCGAACCGCGCGGCACGCCGAATCGCTCGGCTTTACCCGCTACTGGCTGGCCGAACACCACAACATGCAAGGCATAGCGAGCTCGGCCACGGCGGTGCTGGTGGGCTACATCGCGGGAGGGACGAGCCGCATCCGCGTCGGCTCGGGCGGCGTGATGCTGCCCAACCATGCGCCGCTGGTCGTCGCCGAGGCTTTTGGCACGCTGGCCGAGCTGTACCCGGGACGCATCGACCTGGGCCTCGGCCGCGCACCCGGCACCGACGCGATCACCATGCGCGCGCTGCGCCGCGACAGGACCGAGACCGAAGCGGACTTTCCGCGCGAAGTGGCCGAACTTCAGCAACTGCTGGCCGACCCGATGCCCGGCCAGCGGGTAATCGCCATGCCCGGCGCGGGAACCAGAGTGCCCGTCTGGCTGCTCGGCTCCAGCCTGTTTTCGGCACGATTGGCGGCGCAGCGCGGCTTGCCCTACGCCTTCGCCTCGCACTTCGCGCCGCGCTTGCTGCTCCAGGCCCTTGAGCTGTACCGCAACGAGTTCCGGCCGTCAGGGGCGCTGGCGCAGCCCCATGTGATCATCGGCGTGCCGCTGATCGCGGCGTCGAGCGACGACGAAGCTGAATTCCTCGCCAGCAGCACATATCGACGCGTCCTCGGCATCTTGCACGGCGAACGCAGCCGCTTGCAGCCACCAGCGGAGAACTTCATGTCGCAGCTGCATCCGCAGGAGAAAGCGGCGATCGACGATTTTCTGGCGGCCGCCGTTGTCGGCGGGCCGGACAAGGTGCGCGAGGGCCTTGCTGCGCTGTCGCAGGCTACGGAGGCGGACGAACTGATGCTCGTCTGCGACATCTTCGATCCCGCCCTGCGGCTGCGCTCGCTCGACATTGCGGCGGCGGCCCGCGCCGGCTGAGCCGGCGGCGCCGCAAAGGGCCGTCGGCCAGCAAGCCTAAACGTCTATATTCCGGGCGTAGAGCGCGTTCGATTCGATGAAGGCGCGGCGCGGCTCGACATCGTCGCCCATCAAGGTGGTGAAGATCTCGTCCGCGGCGATGGCGTCGTCGATCTGCACCCGCAGCAGGCGGCGCACCGTCGGATCCATCGTCGTTTCCCACAATTGGGCTGGATTCATTTCGCCGAGACCCTTGTAGCGTTGCTTTCCCAGCCCGCGCTCGACTTCATTCAGCATCCACGTCATGGCGTCGGCAAAACTCGTGACGGCCAGTGATTTTTCGCCGCGGCGGATCACTGCCCCCTCGCCCATGAGCCCGGCGATCATTTCGGCGGTACGGCGAATCTGCTGGTAGTCGCCCGAGAGCAGGAAATCCTCGTCGATGCGGCCGGTGCGCAGGTTGCCGTGACGCATGCGGATCACGGCGAGCATCCAGCGCTCGTGTTTCTCGTCGAAGCGCGATTCAATCCGTACTTGCTTCGAAAGGTGGGCGCTGATGCGCTCGGCGCTGTCGCGCGTTGCTGCTTCGCTCGAAGTGTCGACCGCAATATTGTGGGCCAGCAGCGCGTGCAGCACTTCGCCATCGATGAAGTCCGTAACGCGGCGGATCACGGCTTCCGAAAGCAGGTAGGCGCGGGCAAGCGCCCCCAGGGCCTCGCCTTCGACGACTGCGGCGCCCGTCTGCGGCGTCAGTTGCGTGCCGTCCAGGGCAAGACGCAGCAGGTGCTGGTTGAGTTCGTGGTCATCCTTGATGTAGGTCTCGCTCTTGCCGTGCTTGATCTTGTACAACGGCGGCTGCGCGATATAGACGTAACCGCGTTCCACCAGCTCGGGCATTTGCCGATAGAGGAAGGTCAGCAGCAGAGTGCGAATGTGGGCGCCGTCAACGTCGGCGTCGGTCATGATGATGATGCGGTGGTAGCGCAGCTTGGCAATGTCGAAGTCTTCGGCGCCGATGCCGCAGCCGAGCGCGGTCACCAGGGTAACGATCTGCTCGCTGGAAATGACCTTGTCGTAGCGGGCCTTTTCGACGTTGAGCACCTTGCCGCGCAACGGCAGGATGGCCTGGAACTTCCGGTCACGACCCTGCTTCGCCGAACCGCCGGCGGAATCCCCCTCGACGATGTAGATCTCGCACAGGGCGGGATCCTTCTCCTGGCAGTCAGCCAGCTTGCCGGGCAGCCCCAGGCCATCGAGCACGCCCTTGCGGCGCGTCATGTCGCGCGCCTTGCGCGCGGCCTCGCGGGCACGGGCCGCTTCGACAATCTTCCCGGTGATGATCTTGGCATCGAGCGGCTTTTCAAGCAGGTAGTCCGCCAGCTTCTGGGCGACAACCTCCTCGATCGCGGGGCGCGCTTCGGAAGAGACCAGCTTCATTTTTGTCTGCGACGCGAACTTCGGATCCGGCATCTTCACGGAAAGCACGCAGGCCAGGCCCTCACGCATGTCATCGCCGGTGATCTCGACCTTGGCCTTCTTGGCGATCTCGTTTTCTTCGATGTACTTGTTGATCACGCGAGTCATCGCTGCGCGCAATCCGGTGAGGTGGGTGCCGCCGTCCGATTGCGGAATGTTGTTGGTGAAGCACAGCACCTGCTCGGCGTACGAGTCGTTCCATTGCATGGCGACTTCAACGTCGATATTGACGCCGTTCTGCACCGAAACTCCGGAAGAGTGAAACACCGCGGGATGCAGGACGGTCTTGGTGCGGTTGATGTATTCGACGAAGCCCTTGACGCCGCCGGAGAAGGCGAAGTCCTCTTCCTTGACGTTGCGCTGGTCGATCAGCCTGATCTTGACGCCATTGTTGAGGAAGGACAGTTCGCGCAGGCGCTTGGCCAGAATGTCGTAGTGGAATTCGACGTTCTCGAAGATTTCGTCGTCAGCCATGAAATGCACTTCGGTGCCGCGCTTTTCTGTGTCGCCGAGAACCTTCAGGGGCGACACCTCGACTCCGTTCTGGATTTCGACCAGACGATCGACGGCATGTCCGCGATGGAATTCCATCGCGTATTTCTTGCCGCCGCGACGAATGATCAGGCGCAGCCATTTGGACAGGGCGTTGACGCAGGAAACGCCAACGCCATGCAAGCCGCCCGAGACCTTGTACGAGTTCTGGTTGAACTTGCCGCCGGCATGCAGGACGCACATGACGATCTCGGCGGCAGAACGCTTCGGTTCGTGCTTGTCGTCGAACTTGATTCCGGTGGGAATGCCGCGCCCGTTGTCGGTGACCGAGATCGAGTTGTCGGTGTGAATGGTGACGACGATATCGTCGCAGTGCCCTGCCAGCGCTTCGTCGATGGCGTTATCGACGACTTCGAAAACCATGTGGTGCAGTCCTGTGCCATCGGATGTGTCGCCGATGTACATGCCGGGACGCTTTCTGACCGCTTCGAGCCCCTCGAGTTGCTGAATGCTGGATTCGTCGTAAGCCGGTGATGTGTTGCTTTCGATCATGGAGTTGTTTTCGTGTTGGATATCAGATGCGCATCGGCATCACGACGTACTTGAAGGTCTCGTTGCCGGGTAGCACGAACAGCGCGCTGGAGTTGGCATCGGCGAGGTGCAGTTCGATGGTTTCGTTGTTGACGTTGTTGAGCACGTCCAGCAGGTAGGTTACGTTGAAGCCGACATCGAGAGCGTCGCCGCTGTAGTCGATTTCGATTTCTTCCTGGGCCTCTTCCTGCTCGGCATTGCTCGAAATGATCTTGAGGCTGCCGGCGCCGAGAACCAGGCGCACGCCGCGGAATTTTTCATTGGTCAGGATCGCAGCCCGCAGCAGCGAATGCAGCAGCACATCGCGCGACAGCTTGATCAGCTTGCTGTGATGCTGCGGAATGACGCGCTCATAGTCCGGGAACTTGCCGTCGATCAGCTTCGAAACGAGTTCGATGTTGCCGAAGCTGAAACGAGCCTGGGTGGGCGTCAGGATGATTTCCAGGGGCTCATCGTTGTCGGCCAGCTGCCGGGACAGTTCGAGCACCGTCTTGCGCGGAAGGATGACTTCGATGGGCGTCGGCGCGGCCGGCAGGGTTTCCGCGGCATAGGCAAGTCGATGGCC
>DAIOGL010000073.1:0-2504 GCA_036745235.1 Sulfuritalea sp. | reverse complement strand
AGGCTGACTTCGGCAGTCTCCGGCAGAGAACGAAGGATGTCCTGCAGTTTGCGCGCGCCAACGGTCATGGCGGCCTTGTCGGCACCCACCGTAGGAGTCTGGGTTGTGATTTGTATCTCGATATCCGTCGCCAGCAAGGTGAGCTTTTCACCATCCTTTTCCATCAGCACGTTGGAAAGAATGGGAAGCGTATGGCGTTTTTCCACGATCCCGCATACCGACTGCAAGGGGAAAAGGAGTTGGTCGCGTGGACCTTTAAATAGGAGCATATATAGATCTCTTATGATTAATAAGGGAGACTTTTTCCTGTGGATAAACGACTATTTTCTTGTAAATACAAATAATTATACCGTGGATAACCCGGTTGAAAAGTTTGCGGTCTGGCTGTGGATGACTGTGGATGGTTTTATCTTTGTCGGCAACGACAGGGCTTATCCACAATCCTTCCTTGGGTTGTTCCTGAAACTTATTCACAAACTAGCCCTTGATTGTCTGCATCAGGACATGCAGGTCATTGTTGAGCCTGCTGTCCTTCCCGCGCAAGTCGATGATGGTGCGGCAAGCGTGCATCACGGTCGTGTGGTCCCGTCCGCCGAAGGCTTCGCCGATTTCCGGAAGGCTGTGCGATGTAAGTTCACGGGTGAGCCACATTGCAATCTGACGCGGTCTGGCGATGGCGCGGGTGCGTTTCTGAGAATACATGTCCGCAACTTTGATCTTGTAAAAATCAGACACCGTTTTTTGCACAAGTTCGAGTGATATCTGGCGGTTTGTGGCGCCGATGATGTCACGCAAGGCTTCCTTGGCGACGTCAAGATTGATCTCGCGGCCGTGAAAACGGGCGTAGGCGACGACTCGATTGAGTGCGCCCTCGAGCTCCCGCACGTTGGAGCGCAGATTTTTGGCGATAAGGAACGAGACTTCATCCGAGACGCTGATGTGTTCCGCCTCGGCCTTCTTCTTCAGGATGGCAATACGCATTTCCAGCTCAGGAGGCTCGATGGCGACGGTGAGTCCCCAGTCGAAGCGCGAAACGAGACGTTCCTCGAGTCCCTGAACATCCTTCGGGTAAGTATCGCAGGTAATGACGATCTGCTTTTTTGCCTCGACCAGGGCGTTGAAGGCGTAGAAGAACTCTTCTTGCGTCCGATCCTTGCGATTGAAGAACTGGATATCGTCGATCAGCAGCAGGTCCAGCGAACGGTAATAGCGTTTGAATGCCTCGCGCGTGTTTTGCTGGAAAGCCCGGACGACATCCGAAAAGTAGTCCTCGGCGTGGACATAACGCACTTCCATCGTCGGATTGGCGGCATAGATCGAATTGCCGATGGCGTGGATCAGGTGGGTCTTGCCCAAACCGACTCCCCCGTAGATGAACAGGGGGTTGTAGGAGACCCCGGGGTTCATGGCCACTTGCTGGGCGGCAGCACGGGCCAGGTCGTTGGCACGTCCGGTAACGAGGGTGTCGAAGGTGAATTCTGCGTTGAGCCTGGTCTTTTCATAGGCTGGATCGCCGCTTCTCCCGGGCGTGACGGCCGGCGCAGGCGTCGCGGCTGGTTCCGTCTGGGCGGGGTCCGTGACTGTCGCAGACTCCGCGACGGCGTCGGCGACAGCCAGGTTGATCGCTATCGGAGCGGAAAAAAACTCGAGCCCGAGAGCTTCGATCTGGGCCAGATAGCGTTCACGCACCCATTGCATGACAAAACGGTTGGGCGCGACAAGGCGGAAATGCGTGGGACCTGCTGCATCCTGTTCCAGGCGGAGGCCCTTAATCCAAGTGTTGAACTGCTGTGCAGGAAGCTCCTGCTCGAAGCGGCTCAGACAGTGGGACCAGAATTGACTCATTGCGATTGGATAGATTCGGGGCGAGATACGACGGAAAGTCGGGGCTGCAGATGTATTGTTCTTGTGGCCGCCCGTTTGTTCGGGTGGAGACGCATTCTAGCCGTTTCATGACTAGTTATCCACAGGCCTGCGAAGTCGACGGCCTTGACAAATCGCCTGCGAAACGATGTAATCCTCGGTTTTTCTTAATTCAAGGGATATTGCCATGAAACGCACCTACCAGCCTTCGGTCGTGCGCCGTAAGCGCACCCACGGCTTCCTAGTGCGCATGCGTACCCGGGGCGGTCGTGCTGTAATCCGCGCGCGTCGTGCCAAGGGCCGTCATCGCCTCGGCGTCTAAGCGCGCTGCTTCGTTTGGTTCCGAGCAGCGTCTGCACCGGCCGGAGGAATTTTCAGCTGTCATGGCAGTCAGGCGGGTAGTGCGTGGTCAATGTTTTGATCTGCACTATCGCGGCACTGATGCGGGTTCGTGCGCCCGGCTCGGATTGATAGTGCCGAAGCGCCTGGCGCGGGCTGCTTCATTGCGCAATGCGATCAAGAGGCAGGGACGCGAAGCGTTCCGCCTGATGACGACTGAAATTCCGTCGTGTGATCTGGTGCTGCGCCTGACTCGACCGATCAAGAACGTGAGGGCTGGAGACGAGGCACAGCGGAAAGTG
>DAIOGL010000072.1:383-10062 GCA_036745235.1 Sulfuritalea sp. | reverse complement strand
CGGCATCGGCGAGGCGGCTCTTCTCCGCGGCGACCGCGCGCAATTGCTGGATCAGATCTGCCTTGGCGCGCGAGAGCTCGGTCAGGAAATATTTGTCGCGCGCCGACTGGTTTGGGTCGTGGCCGGAGAGCAGGAGCTTCAGCGCATCCGAGTCGCCGCCGACGAACTGGCGGTTCAGCAGGCGCGCGAGCTGGTTTTGCTGCGAGCCTGTCTGGTGGTCGATGCGCCGGCCTTGCGCCTCGAGGTCGGCGAGCTGGCTGGTCAGCTCGGCGCGTTCGCCGCCGAGTTCATGAAGGTGCCGGTTCGCGTTCGAGATCGCCGACTCGGTCTCACGCAACTGGTCGGCCGCATAGGTCTTCGATTCCTCGGCGGCGGCAATCTCGCGGCGCAGGGTTTCAATGCGGCCTTTCAGGTCCTGCAGTTCCCCCTTCTTCGCATCGACCGTCGCCGCGAAGGCGGGCGACGCCAGAAGGGAGACAAGGCAAAGGGCTTTGACGCAGAGACTGCGTCCGGAAATCACGTCTTGGCTTTGCCCTGGTTCGCCACCGCCTGCATGGCCGCCTTGATGGCTTCCTGATTCCCGAGGTAGTAGTTGCGGATGGGCTTCAGGTCTGCATCGAGTTCATAGACCAGCGGCTGTGCGGTGGGAATATTGAGGCCGACGATGTCGGCGTCCGATACCTTGTCGAGATACTTGATCAGCGCCCGCAGACTGTTGCCGTGGGCCGCAATGATCACCTTCTTGCCCGACTTCACCATCGGTGCGATGGTCTCGTGCCAGTAGGGCAGAAAACGCTCGACGGTGTCCTTGAGGCACTCCGTACGCGGGAACTGGGCAGCGGGAAGGTCTGCATAGCGCGGATTGCCGGTTTCCAGGCGCGGATCGTCTTCCGCCAGCGGTGGCGGCGGCGTGTCGTAGGCGCGGCGCCAGATCAGCACCTGCTCGTCGCCGAACTTGGCTGCGGTTTCGGCCTTGTTGAGGCCCTGCAAGGCGCCGTAGTGGCGTTCATTCAGCCGCCACGAGTGCTGCACCGGGATCCACATGCGGTCCATTTCTTCGAGCACCGTCCACAGCGTCTTGATTGCGCGGCGCAGCACCGAGGTATACGCGATGTCGAAGGCGTAGCCCTCTTGTTTCAGCAATTGCCCGGCGGCGACCGCCTCGGCCATGCCCTTTTCGGTGAGGCCGACATCGGTCCAGCCCGTGAAACGGTTTTCCTGGTTCCAAGTCGATTCGCCGTGGCGAAGCAGAACAATCTTGTACATGGTCAAAGCCTTAACTAAGAGCAATAGCAGTATTCTATAATATTCAAAATTGCCGCCGTTACAAAATACCTAAATCACAGGCCAGCACCAACATGGATCCAGCGATCAACGAACTTATCGGCAAACAGGAGCACATAGAAACCGCGGCACGCGCATTGAAGGCGATTTCGCATCCCTTGCGCCTGAAGATTCTGTGTGTCGTGGGCGATCAGGAAACCTGCGTGCAGGATATCGTCGAAGCCGTCGGCACGTCACAGAGCAATATTTCGCAACACCTCGCCATTTTGCGCGACAAGGGCGTCTTGCAGACCCGCAAGGACGCCAATCGGGTTTTTTATCGGATCGTCGACCAGCGCACCCTTCAGCTCATCGCCTTGATGCGCGAGGTGTTCTGCGGCGTTACCGCACACAGGGAATAGACAGGAATGATCGAATTCGTGCAACAGAACATGATGTGGGTTGGCCTCGCCGCCGTCAGCGGCGGCATGCTGCTGTGGCCGATGATTTCCGGCGGAGGTTCGCAAAACCTGAGTCCGGCCGAGGCAACGCTGCTGATGAATCGCGAAGATGCCCTGGTGCTTGACGTGCGGGAAAGCGGCGAATGGAGCACCGGCCACATTCCGGGGGCGCGCCACATCACGCTGGCGCAACTCGACAAGCGGATGTCCGAGATCGAGAAGTTCAAGGATCGGCCGATCATCATCTGCTGCGCCTCGGGCAATCGCTCGTCGTCTGCCTGCGGGCGATTGAAGAAGGGCGGCTTCGAGAAGGTATTCAACCTCAGCGGCGGAATCTCGGCCTGGCTGGGGGCCAATCTTCCCCTTACCACCAAGTCCTGAGTCCGGAGCTGCTCAACATGTCCAAGGTTCTGATGTACTCCACGGCCGTTTGCCCCTACTGCGTGCGCGCCGAGCAACTGCTGACGCGCAAGGGCGTCACGGACATCGAAAAGGTGCGCGTGGATCTGGATCCCGAGCGGCGCGAGGAAATGATGCAGAGGACGGGGCGCCGCACCGTGCCGCAGATTTTTATCGGCGAAACGCATGTCGGCGGTTGCGATGATCTCTACGAACTGGAGCATCAGGGCAAACTCGATTCGCTGCTGGCCGCGTAGAATCATTCCCTTTTCACCTAACCCACGACTTCATCATGAGCGACGAGCAGCCCGTTTTCAGCATCGAAAAGATTTACGTCAAGGATCTCTCCATCGAGGTGCCCAATGCCCCTCAGATCTTTCTGGAACGCGAAACGCCGAGCATCGAAGTGCAGATTCAAAGCACGGCCAACACGATCGGCGAGGGCATGTATGAAGTGGCGCTGACCGTAACGGTGAGCGCGAAGGAAGGCGAAAAGGCCTTCTTCCTGGTCGAGGTGGTGAAGGCCGGCATTTTCCAGATTCGCAACGTACCCGAGCAGGATCTGGAGCCGATTCTGGCCGTGGCCTGCCCGAACATCCTATTCCCGTATGCGCGCGAGACCGTGTCCGATGCGATCAATCGGGCCGGCTTTCCGCCAGTGATACTTGCGCCTGTCAACTTCGAATCGCTCTACCAGCAGCGCCTGATGGAACAGCAACAGGCCGAAAGCAAGATCCAGCTGCAATAGTCGGCGATGGCGCTACGGCGATTTTCCGCTGTTGTACTGGGCTTGGCCGCGCTGACTGCCGCATGGCCGGCATTGGCGTTGGACTACCGTTCCGTCATCGAGGCGGCGCCGGCCTATGACGCGCCCTCGGCCAAGTCGAAACCTCTGTTCGTGGTGCTCGCCGGCACGCCCGTGGAGATCGTGGTCAGCCTCGAAGGCTGGTCCAAGGTGCGCGACAGCCGGGGTGACCTGACCTGGATCGAAAAGAAGCATCTGACCGAGAAGCGCACTGTCATCGTGCGCCAGGACCGCGCCCAGGTTCGTGCCGCGGCCGACGACAAGTCCGCGCTGGTATTCGAAGCCGAACGCGACGTGGTGCTGGAACTCCTTGAGGCGGTTCCCGGCGGTTGGGTCAGGGTCAAGCATCGCGACGGCCAAGACGGCTTTCTCAAGGCCTCCCAAGTCTGGGGCCTATAGAGTCGCAACCGCGGGCACGCCATGAACCGGAGGCCGATGGAGTGTGCGCGATGCGGATAGCGGTGCTTGGAGCGGGAGCCTGGGGTACCGCGCTGGCGATTGCGTTTGCCGGCCGGCATGAGGTCAGCCTTTGGGCGCGCGATGCTGCGCGCGTCGCAGAGATGTCGAGCCAGCGCGAAAACTCGCGCTACCTTCCGGCTTGCCGTTTTCCCGATTCCTTGCGCGTCACCGGCTATCTGAAGGCCGCGCTGGACGGCGCCGATCTGGCGATTCTTGCCGCACCCCTGGCCGGCCTGCGGCCTTTGCTCGGGCAGTTCAAGGCCATCGCTCCTGCGGTGCCCTTCCTTTGGGTATGCAAGGGCCTGGAGGCCGGCAGCGGCCTGCTGCCGCATCAGGTGGTGGCCGAAGTGATGGGCGATGCCGTCTGCGGCGTATTGACCGGGCCGAGTTTCGCGCTCGAGGTGGCGCGCGGCCTGCCCACTGCCATCACGCTGGCGGCGACGGATGCCGGCTTTGCCGCGGCCACCGCGCAAAGTCTTCACGGCGGCAACTTGCGCATCTATGTCACCGAAGATCTGGTCGGCGCCGAGGTGGGCGGTGCAGTGAAAAACGTGCTGGCCATTGCCACCGGAATTTGCGACGGTCTCGGTCTCGGCCTCAATGCCCGGGCTGCCCTGATCACGCGCGGCCTCGTGGAAATCACCCGCTTCGGCGAGGCGCTCGGCGCGAGCCGCGAAACCTTCATGGGGCTGGCCGGGATGGGCGACCTGATTCTTACTTGCACCGGCGAACTCTCGCGCAATCGTCGCGTCGGCCTGCTGCTCGCGGAGGGAAAGGCGCTATCCGACATCACCCGCGAACTCGGTCATGTTGCGGAAGGCGTGCCAGCGGCACGCGAAGTAGCCCGCCGTGCCGCCGGACTTGGCATCGAGATGCCCATCACGCGCGCGGTGACCGCCGTGCTCGACGGCCGCATCACTCCGCGTGCCGTCGTCGAGCAGTTGATGGCGCGCGATCCGAAACACGAATAGAGCGCTACTCGCCGCCGGCGAATCCCTGTTGCCGCCACGCCTCATAAACCATCACCGCCACCGTGTTCGAGAGGTTCAGGCTGCGGTTGCCCGGCATCAGGGGCAGTCGCAGGCGGTGGCTCTCGTCGATGTCGGCCAGAACTTCCGGCGGCAGTCCACGCGATTCACCGCCGAAGACGAACGCATCGCCGGGATGAAAGTCGGCGCTGGTGTGACGGCGATCCGCCTTCGTCGTCAGCGCGAACAGCCGCGCAGCGCCCAGCACGGCCCGGCACGTCACCCAATCCGCATGCACCGAGACGTTCACCAGTTCGGCGTAGTCCATTCCCGCCCGGCGCAGTTGCGCGGCAGAAAGGTCGAAGCCGAGGGGTTCGACCAGATGAAGCCTGGCCCCGGTATTGGCGCAAAGGCGGATCACATTGCCCGTGTTGGGCGGAATCTCCGGCGCCACGAGAACAACCTGGAACACTTGCAGCCTCCAAAAGCGGCAGTTTCTGAAAAATCAGATGATTAGGCGATGACTTTCGTGCAAAATCACATTTGCAGGGATCCCGATTCTAAGCTTGCGTTGGAGTTCGTCTGATGGCACGTCCGGAAAAAATCCGACTTGGCGACATGCTGGTGCAGCAAAACCTGGTTACCGGGGAGCAACTCAAGCTCTCGCTCGAAGAACAGAAGCGCTCGGGCCGCAAGCTCGGCCGGATTCTGGTGGAACGGGGCTACGTCACCGAAGACGGCATTTCGATCGGTCTGTCGCGCCAGCTCGGGGCTGACTTTGTCGATCTCAAGACCTTCAAGCTGCGTCCTGAACTGATCAAGCTGTTGCCCGAAGCCCAGGCGCGCAGGCTGCGTGCCCTGGTGCTGGATGAGCGTGCCGGCATGCTCGTCGTCGGCATGGCCGATCCGACCGACCTCGTGGCGTTCGACGAACTCGCGCGCGTCATCAAACGCGAGATCGATCTTGCCGTGGTGACCGAGAGCCAGCTGCTCTCGGCCATCGATCGCGTCTACAGTCGCGCTGCCGAAATCAGCGGTCTGGCCAGGGAACTCACGGCCGACATGGGGGATGTATCGACCGAGTTCGGCAATATTCTGGGTTTGACTGCCGGCGCCGAGGATGCGCCGGTGGTGAAGCTGCTCAACACGGTGTTCGAGGAAGCGCTCAAGATGCGCGCTTCGGACATTCATATCGAGCCGCAGGAAAGCTCGCTGCTGATCCGCTTTCGTATCGACGGCGTGCTGCGTGTGCAGACCGAAGCCGACTCGAAGATTTCGACCGCCGTGGTGCTGCGTCTGAAGCTGATGTCAGGCCTGGACATTTCCGAAAAGCGCCTGCCGCAGGACGGCCGCTTCAATATCAAGTTGCGCAACACGGCAATCGACATCCGTATCTCGTCGATGCCGACCCAGCACGGCGAATCCGTCGTGATGCGACTGCTGGCGCAGAACACCGGCCTGCTGCAACTCGACAAGCTGTACATGCCGCCGCGCATCCTGGAGCGCTTTCGCCATTCCATCGGGCGGCCGTCGGGCATCGTGCTGGTGACGGGCCCCACCGGATCGGGCAAGACCACCACGCTCTACGCTGCGCTCAACGAGCTGAACACGCCGGAAAAGAAGATCATCACCGTCGAAGATCCGGTCGAGTATCGCCTGCCCGGCCTCAATCAGGTGCAGGTGCACGAGAAGATCGATCTGTCCTTCAGTCGCGTGCTGCGCACGGCCTTGCGGCAGGACCCGGACATCATCCTGCTGGGCGAAATGCGCGACCAGGAAACGGCGGAAATCGGCATGCGCGCTGCCATGACAGGCCACCTGGTCTTGTCGACGCTGCACACCAACGACGCGCTGTCGACGCCGATCCGTTTGCTCGACATGGGGGTGCCGCGCTACATGGTCGCCATGTCGATCCAGATGGTGCTGGCGCAGCGCCTGGTGCGCGTTACCTGTGAAAACTGTTCCGCGCCCTACACGCCGACGCCGCACGAGCACCTGTGGCTCAAGGCCGAACTCGGCGACCGGGTGGACAGCTTCCAGTACAAGCACGGGCAGGGTTGCAGCCACTGCGCCAACACGGGCTACCAGGGCCGCCAGGCTGTCTATGAAATTCTCGACATGAACAATGCGCTGGTCGAGGCCGTGAACCGGGGCGACCCCAACGAGTTCATGCAGATCGGTCGCGAGCAGATGGGCGGCAATACGCTTCGCCGGGACGCCGTGCGGCTGGTGGTGAGCGGGCGTACCACCGTCGAGGAAGCCATGCGCGTCAGTACGCAGCTAGAGGAATAGGCATCGGATGGCCAACTTCGCCTATCGCGGCCGCAACGGATCCGGGGAGATCGTGCAGGGAACCCTGGAGGGCCCGACGGCGGGCGCCGTGGCCGACCTGCTCTTCGGTCGCGGCGTGACGCCGATGGAGATCAAGCCTGCCGCGGCCGCTGCGGACAAGGCCGGCAGGGGCTCCGGCTTCAACATTCAGCTGGGCAAGGCAAAGGTCGAACATCTCGACGTGCTGCTGTTTTCGCGGCAGATCCACACTCTATTGCGCGCCGGGGTTCCGATCATGCGTGCGCTGGCCGGCTTGCAGGACTCAAGCGTCAATCCGGCAATGAGGACGGTCCTGCAGGACGTGCGCGAAAGCCTGGATTCCGGCCGCGAATTGTCCATGTCGCTGGGGCGCCATCCCAAGGTCTTCTCGCCCTTCTATCTGTCCATGGTTCGTGTCGGCGAAATGACCGGCAGGCTCGAGGAAGTCTTCATTCGCCTGTTCGACCATCTGGCGTTCGAGCGCTTCATGCAGGATCAGGTCAAGTCGGCGCTGCGCTACCCGTCATTTGTCGTCGCTGCCATGGGCATCGCCATCGTCATCGTCAATATTTTTGTCATTCCTGCTTTCGCCAAGGTGTTCAAGGGCTTCGGCGCCGAGCTGCCCTTGATGACGCGCATGCTGATCGGTTTTTCGGATTTCATGCTGGCGTGGTGGCCCGCGTTGCTGGCAGGCGGCGTCGGTGCCATTTTCGCATTCAAGGCATGGCTGAAGACTTCCAATGGACGCTACACCTGGGATCGGCTCAAGCTGCAGATTCCGATCGCCGGGAAAATCGTCCGCAAAGCCACGCTGGCCCGTTTCGCGGCCAGTTTTGCCCTGGCCTCACGCAGCGGCGTGCCGATCATTCAGGCCCTGACCAATGTCGCGGAGACGGTAAACAACGCCTACATCGCGGACAAGGTCGAAAAGATGCGCGATGGCGTCGAGCGCGGCGAGAGCATTCTGCGCACCTCGATCGCGGCCGGGGTATTCACCCCGGTCGTGCTGCAGATGATTGCCGTGGGTGAGGAATCGGGCGCGCTGGACGACATGATGAAGGAAGTGGCCGACATGTACCAGAGCGAGGTCGAGTACGAACTCAAGACGCTGGCGCAGCAGATCGAGCCGATCCTGATCATGTCGCTGGGCATCATGGTCCTGATCCTCGCGCTGGGTATCTTCCTGCCACTGTGGGACTTGGGCAAAGTGGCCATGAAGAAATGACATGAAGCGCCAACGGGGTGCCAGCAAGTTCGAGTTCGCCGTGACCGTGGCAATCCTGTGTTTTCTCGCTGCTGTTCTGCTGGTGCGATTGAACGCCATCGAGGCCGAGGCGGAGCGCACCGAAGTCGATCTCACGGTGCGCAACATGCGCGTCGGCATCCAGCTGGCGATCGGCGAACGCATCATGCGCGGCCAGGAAGAACGCATCAGCGAAGTGGCGCAGGCCAGTCCGATCGACTTCCTCGGGAATCGGCCGCGTGGTTTCAACGAGAGCGCAAGAATGCCGGAGGGGCCGGGGCAGTGGACCTACGATCCGCTTCGCCGCGAACTCGCCTATCAGCCGCGCTTGCCGCAGGCCTTCGATGGCGTCGACGAGTTGCGCTGGCGCTACGTCGCCCGACTCGATTCGTCCGGAAATGCGGTCGGCGCCGCCTTGGTAAGGTTAAACTGAAGACCTTCAATGCCGATAATCGCTTGAATGGCTCTACGCATAGCTGCTATTTTTTGCCGGTCAATGAACGGAAAGTTTTCATGGCAATGAAATCCGGTCGCACTCCGCCGTATGGGAGGGGCTTTACGCTTATCGAACTGGTGATCGTGATTACGATCATCGGCATTCTTGCAGCCGTGGCCTTGCCCCGTCTGATCGACGCCCAGCGCGACGCTCGTGTCGCCAAGGCCAATGCGATATACGGTTCGATCCGTTCCGCAGTAGGGTTGGCGCGCTCGCGTTGCGAGCTGGATCTGGCCGGTACGGCGCCCAGCGTTACTGCGATCAATTGCGCGTCGACGCCGCCCAAGGTCAATATGGATGGCACCATGGTGGATATCGTGAATCGCCATCCCGCGGCAACTGCCGCCGGCATTGACGTCGCCGCCGCTCTAAACCTTACGGCGGACGGCTTGACGCCGGGCGGGACGGGGATTACGCGCACTTTCGATATAGCAGGCGGCACGGTGCCGAACTGCCGCATCACTTATCAGGAGGCGACGCTCAGCGGCACAGTGATTGTCGCGCCGGTGATTTCGGTAGTAACTTTGGGTTGTTAGAGTTAAGATAATATACATACCAAGGTACTAGACAGCATTCGGATGACAAGAGGGAGATAGTTATGAACGAAAAAGGTTTTACGCTGATTGAACTGGTGGTCGTGATTGTTATCCTCGGCATTCTTGCCGCGACGGCCTTACCGAAGTTCATCGACCTGTCGAGTGACGCCAGAACCGCGGCGATTCAGGGGGCGGCTGGGGGTTTGACAAGTTACGCTGCTATCAATGCGGGTGCCGTTATGGTGCGTGGAACCGCTGGCGCGGGTGTCGTCAGGGTGAGTGCGGCGAGTGCAGCCAATGCCTTGACGTCAAGCTTGGCGGGATGGGATTCGACGAAATACGTGATTTCGAGCCAGGGAAGTTGTGCCGGTAGCACTCTCGGTGCTGTGGTGAGGGCTACGCTCACGTTCTCTGGCGGCGTGGCAGCGACCAATTCCGCGGTCGCTACGATTATTTGCACGGGCTGATGCAGCCAGCGGTTTGCCATTGAGCAAGGCGTCGTTGGGATCCCATCGCGGTTTTCTTTTCAGGTGGTCGAGTGGGTAAAGCAGCGCAGGCGGCAGACGAGTTGCTGGCCGCCTTCTTTCGTTCTGTGCCGTCTCAGAAAAAGCAGCGGATGAGCGACGAGGAGTGGACCAGGTCGCTCAATAAATTTCATCAGGAAGCAAAGGCAATCCGGCAACGCATGTCGTTGGGTGTGCTGGCGCGCGCCCGATCTGCATTCATCTTGCAGCAGAGC
>DAIOGL010000072.1:0-373 GCA_036745235.1 Sulfuritalea sp. | reverse complement strand
AACGCCTTTTCCGGAAAGGAATGAGATTCTTTCGGGAATGGTTGGGGCGTTGCTCCCAGCTGTGGTTGGAAGGCTTTCATAAGCGCCACGGCCTGGCAGTTCAAGTGCCCGCCGCAAACCCGGAAGGCGTCTGGCAACGGGCCGGGCGGAACGGAGAGCAGGTGCTGCTTCATGTCGGTTGCGGCTACGCGACGATCGAGCAGATACCGCTTCCGGGCTTTCATTCACCGGCCAGGCGCTGGCGTGAAGTCCGGTTGGATGCGGACGAACGGGTGGCGCCGGATATCGTCGGCACCATGACCGAAATGAGCGCGGTACCCGATGGCGTTGTCGACGCCATTTTTACATCCCATGGCGTTGAGCATCTGTACTG
>DAIOGL010000071.1:0-10100 GCA_036745235.1 Sulfuritalea sp. | reverse complement strand
TGGGCGGCCGGGGCGGGCAGATGCGGCGGCGGCCGCCGGTCGTGCTGCTTGACCTCGCGCTCGCGGCGGCGGTCTTCATGCTCGCGGCGATGGCCGCTGCCGCTGCGCTCGCGGTCCCGTTCCGGCGTCGCCGTGCCGAGATTGAAGCCGGTGATTTCGACGCGCTCGATCTTGCGCTTGATCAGTTTTTCGATGTCGGTCAGGCGCTGTGTTTCCTCGGGGGCGAACAGCGAGGTGGCGTTGCCCAGCTTGCCGGCGCGGCCGGTGCGGCCGATGCGATGGATGTAGTCTTCCGCGGTGTGCGGCAGTTCGTAGTTGATGACGTGGGGCAGGTCGTCGATGTCGAGCCCGCGCGCGGCGACGTCGGTGGCGACCAGGACGCGAATCTTGCCGGACTTGAAGCCTTCCAGAGCTTCGGTGCGCTGCTGCTGGCTCTTGTCGCCGTGAATGGCGTCGGCGGCGATGCCCTGGCGCTCGAGGTAGACCGCCAGACGGCTGGCGCCGAACTTGGTGCCGACGAAGACCAGTACCTGCTTGGCGTTTTCCTCGTCGTGCGTGAGCAGATGCACAAGCAGGCTGCGCTTGAGATCGGACGCCACCGGGTAGACACGGTGGGTCACGGTCTCGGTCACCATGTTGCGTCGCGCCACTTCGATCAGTTGCGGCGCCTTGAGCATGCTGTCGGCGAGGTTCTTGATCTCGTTAGAAAAGGTCGCGGAGAACAACAGACTCTGCCGCTCTTTCGGCAGCATCGCCAGGATGCGCTTGATGTCGGGGATGAAACCCATGTCCAGCATGCGGTCGGCCTCATCGAGCACCAGCACCTCTACGGCGTTGAAACTGACGCTCTTCTGCTGCACGTGATCGAGCAGCCGGCCGGGCGTGGCGACCACGATTTCGCGGCCTTCGCGCAGTTCGGCGATCTGCGGCCTGATATCGACGCCGCCGTAGATGCAGACGGAACGCAGCGGCAAGTGCTTGCTGTAGGTGACCACGCTCTGATGTACCTGCATCGCCAGTTCGCGTGTCGGTGCCAGGATCAGCGCACGGACGGGGTGGCGGGCCGGCGACGGCGAACTGCTGGCATGGCGCGCGAGTCGCTGCAGCAGCGGCAGGGTGAAGCCGGCGGTCTTGCCGGTGCCGGTCTGGGCGCCGCCCATGACATCCTTGCCGGCCATGATGATCGGGATGGCCTGTACCTGGATCGGCGTCGGGGTGGTGTAGCCGGCGTCCTTGATGGCGCGCAGCAGTTCGGGCAGGAGCCCGAGCTGGTCGAAAGTCGGCGCTGGCGGGACGGCGGTCGTGCTGTCGTCCTGGTCGTTGACGGCGGAAGGGGTCGTGCTCTGTGTAGTCGCGTTCAAATGAACTCCTGAATCGGCCTGCCCCTCGCGGGGAACCGGTTCAGGCGGCGAAGCGCTTGAGGGAAATGCGGCGAAATGCCGAATCGGGCGCCAACCGGCAGGGCGCACATGCCATGTATTGTATTACAGGCGGCGATGCCCACGCTGAAACGTGTCGCGGTGCGGGTTTGCCGCAGCCGCGGTGAGCTACGCGGCTGTCAGGGCGCATCTCCCAGCAGACGCAGCGTGGCATGGAACAAGGGATGCTTCGGGTCACCCAGCGCTTCGACGCTCGCCAGGTGATGGCGGCCGGGCAGCGGCAGGTCGCGGCGGAAGCAGTGCGGCCAGGCCTCGCGGATCAGCCGGTTCTGGCGCCGAAACTCGGCGCTCTCGGCGCCGCCGACGGCTGTAATCAGGGGCGTGGCATGTCGCGGGCGATAGCTGACGGGGCTGACGAGCTGCGCCGCCCCCTCGTCGAGCTGGAGATCGTCTCGCAGAAAGGGGGCATTCACCAGCGGTCGCAAGTCATAGATTCCGGAAATGCAGACGGCGCCGCACAGCAGGTCCCGGGGCAGGTCGCGCGCCCAGAGCGGCCAGTCAGCGGCCAGCATCATGGCGGCGAGGTGCGCGCCGGCGGAATGCCCTGCGACCACGATGCGACGCGTGTCGATATCGAGCTGCGGCAGATTGCGGTAAAGCCACGCCATGGCGCGCAGCATCTGCCGCACGATGTCCGCGACCGATGTGGCGGGAGCCAGGCCGTAGTTCGGCATGGCGACGGCGACACCGGCCCGGACGAAGGCCGGCGCGAGAAAGGAGAAGTCCTGCTTGTCGAGGGAGCGCCAATAGCCGCCGTGGATGAAGACCAGCAGCGGTGCATTGCGCCTGGCGGCGGGATAGAAGTCGAGCGATTCGGCGGGCGACGGACCGTAACGATAGTCAGGCTCGCAGCGCAGGGCATCGCGGGCGGCACTCGAGCCCGCTCGCCATCGCGCGAATATTTCCGGATGGTCCGGAATTGCGGCGCGGGCATTGTATTGCCGGTCGAGCTGCTCGGGTGTCCCCCAGTCTTGCCCCGGGGCCGTCCGCGGGGCAGGGGGCATCAGCGCTGCTGGCGATCGAGGCATTGCATTTGCGCTGCTGCAGCAAGCCGCCGCGATCCGGATTCAGCTCACTTTTTCCCGGTCACCCGGGAGGCGCTGGTTTTCAGCGCCGCAAGCAGTCCGTAGAGCTGGCCGCGCTGGCTCTCGTCCATTCCGCTGAACAGCTCCAGGATCCATTTTTCATGCGAGTCGGCCATTTTGCGGAAGCTGCGACGGCCCTCCGGTGTCAGCTTGACCAGATAGGCGCGACGGTCCTTGGGACTGTCTTCACGAACAACCAGCCCCTCGCCGACCAGCTGATCGGTAATCCCGGTGACATTGCCGCCGGTGACCATCATGCGCTTGGACAGCTCGCCCATCTTGAGCCCCTGCGGCGAACGCTCGAGCTGGGACATCAGATCGAAGCGCGGCAGCGTGATGTCGAACTCGGCACGCAGGCGCGAGCGGACGTGGTTCTCGATCAGATTGGTGCAGGCCAGCATGCGCAGCCAGAGCCGCAGGTCAGGCGCGTGTTCGGAGGTGGCGCGCGTTTCCGTATCGGACGCGGCAGGAACGGATTTTTTCGACATGTAGGCGGAGCTCTGGTTGGTGACGCACAATGAAAATATCGACGCCTAAAGTATCAAAAGCGGGCTGTTTCCGCAACTGCAATGAAATTGGCATTGGACGCCGGAAGGGAGGCATCAGATGAAGTCGGCGTTCACGACGGCGCGCAGGACTGTCCTGGTTTCATCGTTGCGCATGCGATTGGAGAACCACCAGACGCCGCCCTTCTTGATCGTCCAGTCAGCCTCTTCGCCGCCCAGCAGCAGCGCCGCGACGCGGCCAAGTGTCGGCTGGTGGCCGATGATCAGCACGGCACCCTCCTTGTCGGGCCAGCCCGCGACTTTCAGCACATCGGCCGCGGAGGCGCCGAGGCCGAGCCTGGGCTCGATTTCGTAGGGCAGATCCAGCGCGTGAGCCGTTTGCTGGGTGCGTTCGGCGCCGCTGACAATCACCTTCCGCTTGCGCGGCAAGTGCTGGTGCAGCCAGCGCGCAATCTGTTTCGCCTGCTTTTCGCCGCGCGGGGTCAGTCGCCGCTTCTTGTCGGGCACGGTGCCGTCGCCTTCCTCGGCCTCGGCGTGACGCCAGAGTATCAATTCCATTGTCGTCTCTCCATCGGTGGCTGCCAAGTCTGAATCACGGGCGTGACGTCCACATTACTCGTCGGGCTGGTCAAGTGCCGGCAGGCGCAACCGCGCCAGGCGGGGCAGTTCGCCCGCTATGGCGACCAGCAGGCTCGCATAATGGGGCCCATGCCAACCGCCGATCAGGGTCACGGCTTCGCGCAGCCGCGGGTCGTCTCCGGCGCAGTCCATCAACAGGGCGCCGGCATTGGTCAGGTCATTGAGCTGGCCGAGCGTGTCCTGCATGGTGGTGAGCTGCTTCAGTACCGGGCGCGATGCACGCTCGGGAGTCAGGGGGGAAAAGAACTCCAGCGCATAGCGCAGGCGCTTAACCCCGATGCGCAGGGCATGCAGCGATGCGGGATCACCGATATCGGCTGCCGTGGCCAGCCGCCGCAGTCTTTTGCGCAGGCGTCGCAAGCGCTCGGCGGCGAAGCTCAGCAGCGCGATCATTGGCGGTTCGGTCGCCGGCATGGCGTGCAGCGACTCGAGCGCGGTCAGCAGCATCCGTCCATAGTCCGGGGCGGCGAGCATGGCGACGGCCTCTGCGTGTGCCGTGTAGCGGCGGTTGGTGATGTCGCTGGCCAGCGCAAGCAAGCGCGGTTCGTTGGGCAGGGCGGACAGTACCGGGTTGGCGACTTCGGTGAGCAGCACATCGAGGTCGCGCGCGCGACCGAGTTCCCTGGTCAGTGCCGACAGCGGCAAGCGCAGGGACTCGGAAAGATGCTCCGGCAGCGCGGGGGCGAAAAGCCGCATCGCGGCACGCAACCGGCGCGTGGCGACGCGCATCTGGTGGATGTATTCCGGGTCGTCGCTGGAGAGCGCGCCGGCATGATTCTGCTGCAGGTGCTCGAGGCAGGACAGCGCAATGTGGCGGAAGGCGTCGAAGGGCGGCATCCCGGCCGACAGCGCCACGACCTCGGCCTTGAACGGCATCGGCGGTGCGCCGATGTGGAGGCGGTAGCCGCGCTCGGCCTTGGACAATACCGATGGCGTCAAGGCCACGCGCTCGGCGAGTTTCGCGGCAATTTCGAAGATCGCGCGCACCGGGGCGCCGGCAAGTTCCAGTTCGACCTCGGAGACCGCTTCGCGGCGGCCATTGGCGATGATCCAGCCCCGGTCGAGGGTCAGCATGACGGCGCCGCGTGCCGCAGGCATTTTCCAGGTGATGCGGCGAAAGCGCGTTTCGCAAATCGGGATGATGCGGCTCAGCAGCTTCGGCCGCTGCAGCCAGTCGCGCACCGATTCAACGTCAACGCCCGCGAAGTCGAAATGCCCGGTGTAGGGCGTTTCCCATTCGGGCCGGCTGCTCAGGCCGGCAGCCGAACTGCCGGCGAGCTTGACGGTTTGCAGCCAATCGCGTCCCTTGCGGCGCAGGCGCAGGGCGATGCCGCGGCGACGCAGGGAAAGATCGGCCGTGTCGTAATAGATGTTGTCGAGGTTCTCGACATGACGCACGACCGATTGTTTCAGCAGCGGGTGGCGCAGAAAGCGCGACTGATGGCCTGCTGCGAGCGCGAGTTTGAGTTCGACTTCTTCAGCCATGACCGTTTTCGCGATGGAAAGCATGCATTATCCATGATCCCGGCCGCAGACCATTGGAGCGACGCGACGCCGCTCTATTCGTAGCGCAGCGCCTCGATGGGCAGCAGGCGCGAGGCCTTCCTTGCCGGGTAATAGCCGAAGAAGACGCCGATCGCACCGGCGAAGCCCGCGGCGAGCACGATCGAGCCGCCGGAGAGTTCGGTGCGCCAGCCGGCGAACTCGGCGATCGCCGTTGCACCGCCTACGCCGAGCAGGATACCGATGGCGCCGCCGATCAGGGACAGCGTGACCGCTTCGACCAGGAACTGGGTCAGGATGTCCCTGGCCCGGGCGCCGACGGCCATGCGCAGCCCGATCTCGCGCGTGCGCTCGGTGACCGAGACAAGCATGATGTTCATGATGCCGATGCCGCCGACCAGCAGCGAGACCGAGGCGACGGCCGCCAGCAGCAGCGACATCACCCGCGACGAGGCTTCCTGGGCCTGGAGGATCTCGGACAGGTTGCGCACATAAAAGTCGTCGTCCTGACCGTTCTGCAGGCGATGGCGCTGGCGCAGCAGTTCGCGCATGCGGGCCTCGGCGGCGGCCATGTCGGCGCCGTCCTTGACCTTGACCATGATCGAGCCCACGTTGCGGCCGGCGGCGAAACGGCTCGAGCCGAGCACGCGTTTCCTCGCCGTGCTGATCGGCATCAGGACGATGTCGTCCTGGTCCTGGCCCATCATGTTCTGGCCCTTGCGATCGAGCACGCCGATGATGGTCAGCGGCACCTTGTTGATGCGCACCACCTGGTCCAGCGGGTTGGTCTCGCCGAACAGGTTCTGCGCCACGGTCTGGCCGATCAGGGCGACCTTGCCGGCGCCATTGATTTCCGCCTGTTCGAAGCCGCGGCCTTCGATCACCGGCCAGTCGCGTACCTGGAGATATTCCGGCGAGGTGCCGTAGAAGACCGTGGACCAGTTGGTGTTGCCCAGCACCACCTGTCCGCTGCCGCGCAGCGACGGTGCGGCGGCCTGGATTTCATCGATCTCGCGGTTCAGCGCATAGGCGTCGTCTTCGGTGATGGTCGGCTGCGAACCGCTGCCGCCACGTGCACCGCCCGAGGTCATCGAGCCGGAGAGCACCATGATGATGTTGGAGCCGAGGCTGCGGATCTGGTCCTCGACACGCGCCTGGGCGCCGTTGCCGACGGCGATCATGACGATCACGGCGGCGACGCCGATGATGATGCCGAGCATGGTCAGCGCCGAGCGCAGCTTGTTGATGCGCAGGGCGAGCAGGGCGATGCGCAGGGTGGCGGCGAAGTTCATGACGCCGCCACCGCTTCCTTGGCTTCGTTGACGCGGTCCTCTACCACCTTGCCGTCGCGGAAGGAAATGATGCGGCCGGCGAAATTCGCGATGTCGTGCTCGTGGGTCACCAGCACGATGGTGATGCCCTCGCGGTTGAGCTGCTGCAGCAGCGCCATGATCTCGACGCTGGTGCGCGAATCCAGCGCGCCCGTGGGTTCGTCCGCAAGCACCAGCTGCGGATCATTCACCAGCGCACGGGCGATGGCGACGCGCTGCTGCTGGCCGCCGGAGAGTTGCGCCGGGTGATGATCCATGCGCTCCGCCAGACCGACCTGGGCAAGACGTTGTTCCGCATGTCGCCTTCGTTCCTGCGGCGGCATCCCGCCATACAGCAGCGGCAGCGCGACATTGTCCAGCGCCGAGGTGCGCGCCAGCAGGTTGAAATGCTGGAACACGAAGCCCAGCTTGCGATTGCGCACCGCAGCCAATTCGTCGCCCGAGAGTGCCGAGACTTCCTGGCCGCCGAGCCGGTAGCTGCCGGCGCTCGGATGATCGAGGCAGCCGAGCAGGTTCATGAAGGTGGATTTGCCGGAGCCCGACGGCCCCATGACGGCGACAAATTCGCCGGCCGCGATATCGAGCGTGACACCGCGAAGTGCCGGAACCACGTTGGTCCCCATCACGTAATCCTTGGTCAGGCCCTCGACCCGGATCAGCGGCTCGCTCACGGCTGAAGGCTCCTAGAACAGCCGCGGGCCGGGCGCGCCTGCCTTTGCCGTCGCCGAGGTCTGTCCGACGATGACTTCCTGGCCTTCCTTGACATCGCCGGAAACAATCTCGGTCATGCTGCCGTCAGTGAGGCCGAGCCGTACATCTATGCCCTTGGGCTTGCCGTCCTCGCCGAGGATCCAGACACGTCCGCTGCCGCCGCCGCCACCGCTTCGCGCGGCCTGCGCTTCGCTGGCCAGTTCGTCGTAGCGCTTCTTCTGCTCAGGTTTGAGAATGGCTGCGATCTGCTCCCGGATCTCGGCGCGATTGCGTTCCTGTGCCTTGGCCTTTTCCGCCTCGGACAGGTCGCGGGCTGCCCTGAACTTGTCGCGCATGGCGGCGAAGATGGCGTCCACCTTGACCTGCTGGTCCGCATCGAGCTTCAGGTCGGCCACCAGGCGGTCGCGCAGCTGGCTCAGACCTCCTCCCCCCCCGGCGCCACCAGACGCACCCGACGCCGAGGAAGCCGGCGCCGGCGATACGGCGGCGGCCGTCCTTCTCTCGTCAGCCGTGCCCGCCGGACGGAAGCGCAGTGCCGCATTGGGCGCCTTAAGCGTCTTGTCCTTTTGCGCGGTGACGATACGCACGTTGGCCGTCATGCCCGGCAGCAAGGTGAGATCGGGGTTCGCCGCCGAGATCACCACGATGTAGGTCACGACGTTCGATACCACGGTAGCCGCCTTGCGCACCTGGCGCACTTCGCCCTCGAAGTGGCGGCCGGCGAAGGCGTCGACCGTGAAGGTGGCCTTCTGCCCGACGCGGACACGACCCACGTCGGCCTCGTCGATCGAGGTTTCAACCTGCATGTCGGTCAGGTTCTTGGCGATGATGAACAGTTCCGGCGCCTGCAGGCTGGCAGCCACCGTCTGCCCCGGCTCGATGCTGCGCTTGACGACGATGCCGTCCACCGGCGCCCTGATCGTCGTGCGCTCCAGATCTACACGTGCCGCTGCCAACTGGGCCTCGCGCTGGCGGACGACAGCTTCGCCGTTCCTCACCTGAGCCTCGGCTGAAGCGAGGGACGCACGGGCCACGTCCAGGTTGTTCTGCGCCGTATCGCGCTCGGCCGGAGAGATGAAATTCCTTTCCACCAGCGTCTTCTTGCGCTCGTAGTCGCGCTGGGCGTTGGCCAAACTGGAGCGGGCGCGGGCCACTTCTGCCTGCTGCACGCCCTGGCCGGCGCGGGCCGCGTCCACGTCCGCCTCGGCCTGGCGTACGCGATGCTGATAGGTTTCCGGGTCCAGCTGCGCGATCAGTTGGCCGGATTTCACCGGGGAGTTGAAGTCGACCAGGATTTCCTTGATCTGGCCCGAGACCTGGGAGCCGACCTGCACCGAAACCACCGGATTCAATGTGCCGGTGGCAGAGACGGCGGCCGTGAGGGGGCCGCTTTCCAGCTTGGCGAACTTGAGCTTGGGGGCGTCGCCTGCCGTGCCGTAATAGCGCCACGCTGCGTAACCGGCGGCGGCGAGAATGATCAGGGCGAGCGAGACGAGCCCGAGACGGGAGGAGGTTTTCATGGAAGCAATTCTAGACGATCCCCTCCCTCGGGCTTGTAACGGGGTGTTACGCGATACCGGGGTTGCCTTTCATGCCGATCAGCCTGGGCTGGTTCAGCTTGCGCGACGTGATGGTCTTCTTGTCGCGCAGGTAACGCGCCACGACGTCCCATACCGGTTCGCCCATTGCGCCCTCTGCCACCGGCGCCCAGCCGGCGACCTTGTACTTCTTCCCGGCTTCGAGCGGCTTGCCGTTGAGGCGCATGTCGGTGATGCGGCCGCCCATCTTTGCGTCGGGCTCGCAGGTGTATTGCAGGCCACCGACGCGCACCATGTCTCCGCCCTGCTGGTAGTAGGGATCGGGATTGAACAGGTTGTCCCCCACGTCCTCGAGAATGGTCTTGATCTGCTCGCCGCTCATCTCGTTGAGTGTCGCGTGGGGGTAGGTGATCGCCGTCTGGTCCATCAGGTGCTCGAAGGTGATGGCCTGCCCGGGCAGGATCGTCGTGCCCCAGCGGAAGCCGGGCGAGAAGCCGATGTCCGCGCCCTGCACTTCCATGATGGCGTCGAGAATCAACTGGTCCCAACTGCCGTTGAAGTTGCCGCGCCGGTATAGCAGGCCTTCTGAAACCGCGAGTTTCTCGCTCAACTTGTCCTTGTATGGCGCGCGCACCTTGTCGATCAGCGCAGCCATTTCGGGGTCGGCCGGCAGCAGGTTGGAAAACACCGGCAGCAGCTTGTAGCGGAAGTCGGAAATCTTTCCATTCCTTACGTCGAAATCGAGCACGCCGAGGAACTTTCCGTTCGAGCCGGCGTTGGTGACCAGCGTCTGGCCGCCGCGGTTCTTGACAATCACTGGCTGAGGTACGCCGTCATGGGTGTGGCCGCCCAGAATTGCATCGATGCCGTTGACGCGGCTTGCCATCTTGAGATCCACGTCCATGCCGTTGTGGGAGAGCACGACGACGACCTGCGCGCCCTTGCTCCGCGCGTCGTCGACCGTCTTCTGCATGTTGTCGTCCTGAATGCCGAAGGTCCAGTCCGGAACCATCCAGCGCGGATTGGCGATCGGCGTGTAGGGAAAGGCCTGACCGATCACGGCTACCTTGACACCGTTCATCTCGCGCAGGCTGTAGGGCTCGAACACCTTGTCTCCGAAGTCGCTGGTCTTGATGTTCTGGGCCACAAAATCGATCTTGCCCCGGAAATCCTTTTCGACGATCTCCAGCACCCGCTTGTCGCCCAGCGTGAATTCCCAGTGCCCGGCCATGATGTCGACGCCGAGCAGCTTGCAGGCATCGACCATGTCCTGGCCCTTGCTCCACAACGCGGTGGCGGAGCCCTGCCAGGTGTCGCCGCCATCGAGCAGCAGTGCATTCGGACGCTC
>DAIOGL010000070.1:0-10198 GCA_036745235.1 Sulfuritalea sp. | reverse complement strand
TGGAGGAAATCGGCGAACTGCTGACGCTCAACGACACCCGCGACCATCGCCTGGCACGCAGCCTGGCATCCGAAAAAATCCGGAGCATCGAGGCACGCATCGAGCAACTGGGCAAAGTCGCCGACGCCCTGCGCCACCTGGTCCGCGAATGTGAATGCGGCGGCCAGGACATGCCCTGCCCCATCATCCGCATGGCGCTGGCCTCCTGAATGCGGTCGCCGGCCTGAGCTGAAGGGGTTCCGGCGCCGTATCGCCGGCGCCGACTCTTCAGGCAGGAGTGACGAGGCCTTGCCACAGCCTGCCGCCCAGCGCCGCGGCATTGAACAGGCCCCACAGGCCGAAGCTCAACACGATCAAACCCGAACCCAGGCGTAGCGCACGGCCTTGGACAACGTCGCGGAAGCGAACCAGCAGCAGCCCGGCCAGCATCAGGTTGGGCAGCGTACCGAGCCCGAAGACCAGCATGATCGAGGCGCCGCGGGCCGCGCTGCCGGACAGTATCGCCATCGTCAATACGCTATAGACCAGACCGCAGGGCAGCCAGCCCCAGAGCATGCCCAGCGGAAAGGCCTGGGCCACGCCGCGCACGGGAAGAAAGCGTTTCGTCGCCGGCTGCACGCGCCGCCACAGCCATTGCCCGGCGCGCTCGGTGAACGCCAGGGTCTGCGTCAGTCCGGTGAGATAGAGGCCGAGCGCGACCATCATCAGGTTGGCGGCGACATACAGGACCATCTGCACCGGCAAGGCCTTGTTTAGCAGCAGACCCAAGCTGCCCAGCGCCCCCATCAAGGCGCCGGCAATGGCATAGCTGCTGATGCGGCCGAGGTTGTAGGCGAGATGAATGGTCAAGGCCGGACCCGTGGTGTCGCCCTTCCCGGGAATCTGCAGGGTGAGTGCCGAAACGATGCCGCCGCACATGCCGGCGCAGTGCACGCCGCCCAGCAGGCCGATCAGAAAGACTGCGAGAAAGCCGCTGTCAGGCACAGCGCCGGATCAGATGACTTTGGAATAGCGGACGCGTTCGCGGTCGGTGCGCAGATAGCGGTCGAACGCCATGGCGATCGCGCGCACCAGCAGGCGACCGCGTGGCAGCACACTGATCCATTGATCCTCGATGGCCAGCAGGCCGCCCTTTTCCATTTCCCGAAGGTCGACCAGTTCATCGGCGAAATAGGACTTGAAGTCGATCAGGTGGGCGATCTCGATGGATTCGATCGAGAGCTCGAAGTGGCACATCAGCGCCTGGATGATGCTGCGCCGCAATAGATCGTCTGCATTCAGCTCGATGCCGCGGAAAACCGGCAGCACGCCCTGGTCGAGGCGGTCGTAATACTCGTCGAGCGTCCGCACGTTCTGGCAATAGCTGGGCCCCACCTTGCCGATGGCGGAAACGCCGAAGGCCATCAGGTCGGCTTCGGCGTGAGTCGAATAGCCCTGGAAATTTCGATGCAGGCGGCCTTGGCGCTGCGCCACGGCCAGTTCGTCGTCGGGTTTGGCGAAGTGATCCATGCCGATGAAGACATAGCCCGCGTCGGTCAGGCGGCGGATCGCCAGCTGCAGAATCTGCAGGCGAGCATCGGGCGACGGCAGATCGGCTTCGTTGATGCGGCGCTGCGGCTTGGCCAGAGCAGGCAGGTGGGCATAGTTGTAGATCGACAGGCGGTCCGGATCGAGCTTGATGATTTCGTCCAGCGTATGGTTGAAGCTGATCACGTTCTGCTTCGGCAGGCCATAGATGAGGTCGACCGAGACCGACTTGAAGCCGAACTCGCGCGCCGCGTCGATCACCAGCTTGGTTTCTTCCAGGGTCTGCACGCGATTGACGGCGACCTGCACATCGGGCGCAAAATCCTGCACCCCCACGCTCATGCGATTGAAGCCCAGATCGCCGAGCAGCTTGACCGTTTCGCGGTCGACCTTGCGCGGATCGACCTCGATCGAGTACTCGCCGCCGGGTAGCAGACGAAAATGCTGGCGGATGATATCCATCAGCCGGCGCATTTCGTCGTGCGAGAGGAAGGTCGGCGTGCCGCCGCCGAAGTGCAGCTGGACCACGTCGCGGCTGCCGTCCAGCGCCGCTTCCTGCATCGCGATTTCCTTGCCCAAGTACTTGATGTACTTGGCCGAACGCCCGTGATCCTTGGTGATGATCTTGTTGCAGGCGCAGTAGTAGCAGATGGTGTTGCAGAAAGGGATGTGGACGTATAATGAAAGAGGTCGACCTATACCGCCCACCGTCCTCTGCCCCAGCCAGCGCACATAGTCGTCGGCGCCGAAGGCTTCGACAAAGCGATCGGCGGTCGGATAAGACGTGTATCTTGGCCCATTTACATCGAAGCGACGAATGACCTGAGGGTCGAAGATCAGTTCCTGATAGTCCATTGGCAGAGGATTCGAAAGATGCGGCGCGCTGCGTATTTGCGCAAGACCGAAGAATGCCGCAATCGCCCGGAAGTCGGGTTGACACAGATCAAAGGGGTACCCCTCGCGGGGTAATTCAAGCAGCGTGCATGCAAACGTCAAGCAGAATGTAATCCCGATCACTGCTCCGGGACTCAAGGTCGCCTGCTCGCAGTGCAACCTGCGCGAACTGTGTCTGCCGTTCGGCCTGTCGGAAAGCGACATGGGCCGCCTCGACGACCTGATCGGCGGTGGGCGCAAGTTGAAGCGCGGTCAGCATCTGTATCGCGCCGGCGATGCGTTCGAGTCGATCTTTGCGGTGAAGGCAGGATTTTTCAAGACCGACGTGCTTACCGAGGATGGCCGCGACCAAGTCACCGGCTTCCAGATGGCCGGCGAGATTCTCGGCATGGACGGCATCAGCACCGAGGTCCACACCTGCAATGCCGTGGCGCTGGAAGACAGCGAGGTGTGCCTGATTCCCTTCACCGAGCTGGAGGCGCTGTCCAGCGAGATCCGCTCCCTGCAGCACCACCTGCACAAGGTCATGAGCCGCGAGATCGTGCGTGACCATGGCGTCATGATGTTGCTCGGCACCATGCGCGCGGAAGAGCGTCTGGCCGCATTCCTGCTCAACCTCTCGCAGCGCTTTACCGCGCGCGGCTATTCCCCGGCCGAGTTTCATCTGCGCATGACCCGCGAGGAAATCGGATCCTACCTCGGCCTCAAGCTCGAAACCGTCAGCCGGGCCTTCTCCCGCTTTCAGGACGAGGGCCTGATCTCCGTGCAGCAGAAGCACATCCGGATTCTCGACATTCCCCGCCTCAAGGCCTTGCTGGCTCCTCCCGACGGCCGTATCGGTTAGGCCCCGAGCGCTCGCAGGAATGGAGCGAGAAAACCAGCAGGGTTCCGGCTCAGCGCCACCGACACGATCCAGCCGAACACCGCCATCGACGCCAGCCAGCAGGCAATGCGCATATTCCGCGTGCTCGCGTCCCGCAGCGCGAGTGCGCCCAGAATGATGTAGGCAATCACCCCCAGCACCTTCGCCGTAACCCAGCCGACAACGAACGGATACTGTCCGGACATTGCCGCGAGCGACAAGGCCGCAGCAAGCAGGACGGTGTCGTTGATGTGCGGCAGCACCTTGACCCAGCGCGCACCGAGCAATGGCGATTCGCAGATCATGAGGATGCCTCGCAGGAAGAACCCGCTCAGGCTCAGAGCCACCGTCGTTACATGCACGTATTTGACCAGGATGTACATCGCCACTAACCCGCCGTGCCATCCTCACGCGGACGCCAGAAGGCCGGCGCATAGCGCCACGCCCACAGCGCGAATGAGCCCAGCCACATCAGTGACGACAGCCACATCAGCGGGTACCGGCCGGGCAGTGCCGGCAGTTCGCTGACGACCCGCAGCACCGCCGCCGCCTGCATCATGAGAAATGCCCGCCACATGACGTCATCGGCGGCGACCGGCCGGCCGGAATGCCCGAGCGTGACCCGCGACACCATGCCGAGCAGCATCGAGGCGAAGAAGCCGAGCGTCAGCGCATGCAGCGGAGCCTGGCCGAGAAATCCCGGCATGACGTCGCGCAACAGACTCTGCAAGGCGGACAAGCCGAACGCCGGCCCCAGCCACGCAAAGGCGACATGCAGCACAGACAGCATGCGATTGGCCATGGCAGCACGGCTCCACCAAAGCCAGGTCAAACGCCCTGCGACACACATGGCCGGCAGGTCCGCAATCCAGGTCGGCTGCTCCAGAACCGTCAAGGCAGCATGGGCGAGGCTGGCAGCAAGCAGGACGCGCAATGCCCATGCCGGGCGATGTACGACATAACCGCGCACGGCTGACGAGGTGAAGAAAGGCAGCATCCGATGCGTCACGGTAAGGAAGACCGGGAGCAGGAAGCCCCAGACCTCCAGCGCAATCCCCAGGCGAACCCAAGGCATCCCCCCGCCCGCAGCGAAGACCACGAAGGCACCGAGCCCTGCGGCACCGATCCACGCAGCGCTCGCGACGCAGACGATATGCTCCCGCTCCGTTGCCCGATGCCGGGCCAGGCGGGTAAGTGTCAAGGCAACGGCGATCCAGCCGCCCAGTGCCAGCGCGACACCCGCGACCAGCAGTTGCGGCACCAGAATTGCCGCCCAGACCAGCAGCCAGCCGCTGGCCAGCAAGGCGAAGGCGCGCAGGTAGTCGCGCTGCGGCAATTCTCCCGCGCCCTGCCAGCGCGGCCCGGCGGTAAAGATGAAACCGAAGATGAAGAATGGGAACACTCCGTAGCCAATCAGCAGCGCATGCAGCGCCGGCGCGGGAACCAGCGTCAGCAGCGGCCAGACCGGCACCGGCCAGAGCCCGGCGTAGCGCCCGCCCACCTCCACCGACCAGAACGCCATGACCGCCAGCGCCTGGACGACGCCCGAGAGAAACATGACGCGGTGCGGTGCAGCAAATAATATACGTATAAACATTATGAGTATCGCCGCCGGCGCCAGGCATGGTAAGGTTCTGCCGACCGACAAAGAGTATTCCCATGCACGAAAACCGACTCGACATTCCGCAAATTCTTTCCCGCTTGCCGCTGTTCCAGGAACTGGCTCCCGAGCAGATTGGCGCCCTCGAAACGGCGTGTCGCGAGCGCCGACTTGCCAAGGGCGAGATGCTGTTTCAGAAGGGCGATGCGCCGAAAGGATTCTTCGTTGTCGTGTTCGGCCAGATCAAGCTGGCATTTCCGTCTTCGCAGGGCAACGAGAAAGTGGTGCAAATCCTGGGGCCGCGGCAAAGCTTTGGCGAGGCCGTGATGTTCATGGATCGCCCCTATCCGGTATTTGCCGAGGGTTTGGTGGACAGCCTGCTGCTGCAAATCGGCAGCAGCACGGTGTTCGAACTTCTGGAACGTGATCCGCTGTTCGCGCGGCGCATGCTGGCAGGACTCTCGCTGCGCCTGCATTCCCTGGTGCATGACGTTGAAACCTATTCGTTGCGCTCCTCGGCGCAGCGCGTGGTAGGTTATCTGCTGCAGCACTGTCCGCAGCAGGACGGCCCGTGTGAGGGCTCGTTCCAAATATCGCTGCCCACCTCGAAGCAGGTGATCGCCTCGCGTCTGAATCTGACGCCGGAAACCCTTTCGCGAATTTTTCACGATCTCTCAGCCGACGGGCTGATCAGTGTCAGCGGCAAGCAAATCACCATCAACGATGTAAAGCGGCTGCGCGAATTTGATCTCTGAAACCCTGGTAACGCCGGGCTGAGCCCGTCAGGTTCCATCCCAGCCAGGCGAACGATGCAGCCAGGGCAAACCCGGCCAGCCGGGCCAGTCCGGGAACCCAGACAGCGGCCAGCAGCAGCACGACGGCAAGCACATGAAGACGCAACTGGCCGGTCATGGCCTCGGCAGGGATCATCTTCTTCATGTTGGGCACGGCCGAGATGGGGCCGCCCAGTCGCTGCAGATGGAGCCAGTTGAGGAAGGGCACGATCTTGTACATCATGCCGCTGATGGCTGAAACGAACACTCCGGCGAAGACCAGTACACCCAGCCAAACCATCGAACGAGGATCGGCAGCCAGCGAAGGCCACAGAGCGAACGCCGCGCCTGAAATGGCCAGGGCCAGCATGGACAGCATTGCAACGCGAAAGTACAAGGAGGTCGCGTCATGGATTTTTCTGCGGCGCGTGTACTGCAGCCACAGGGTCAATCCCGCATAGGCGGCAAGAATCGACAGCAGCGGCAATGCGACCAGCGGCGACCATCGCAAGAGGTCCGGGAAGAGTCGCGACGACCAGGCGAGCAGCAAGATCAGCAGCAAGGGCCCGAACCAGCGCGTGAACCAGAGCGGATAGGGTCGCGTCAACTGGAACATCGGCACGACGTGATAGGACACGCCCGCCAGCAGCATTACGGCCCAACCACCAAGTCCCCACGCCAGATGAACATTGGCCAGTTCGACAATCGGCACGGCAAGACCGTAGCTGAGCGCCTCGGCCAACAGCGAACCAAGCAACACGGTGACCGCCAGGCCCCCGATTGCGATGCGCATCGCCCACAAGGTCATGCCGGTAGCCGGCGTCTGCCACAGGGCCAGCGCAACCACTAGCACGAAGCCGCCCAAGGCCAGCAGGAACAGGGGAACGGCGGCAGCCAACATGCTTGGACGACTGAACAGCAAGCCCGCGACAAGCAGCAGTGTGGCCAGCAGCAATACCGGTTGAACGGTGGTGGCAACGAATTTGGGGCGCCAGACATTGCCGCCCACTGCAACCGGTATGAACTGAAACAGTGCGCCGCACATGGCCTGGAGCATGAAGCCCAGAGCAATCAGGTGGGTCAGCGCCAGAACCTCGGGCGTCCACCTTGAAGCCAGGGCGTCACTACCCGCCCAGCCCAGAAGCAGTCCCGCCATGACGCCGAACCATGGCGCCACCAGGAAGAACCGATACGGCACCGAAATGGGGGGCGCCTGATCGAATGAAAGGCTGGCGTGCATCCGATCTGCGGCGTTCAGCCGAGCTGTTTGCGAATCCGGATCTCGCGCGTGCCGTCATCGCGGGATTCTTCGCTCCAGGTGTAGCCGTTCTGTCTGAGCATGGCGTACAGGGGATGCGGCTGGCAATACAGAAGCAACAACACATCCTCGCCCTCGGCAAGCGTGTCCAGCGCCTCCAGGGTCCGCTCCATCGGCTCCGGCGGCTGCAGTTCGCGTCCGTCGATTACCGTGGTCATGATGTCTTGAGGCGCTCGACCAGAGAGGCGCCGATATCCGACGACCCCAGCGCGTTGTCGCACATCGGATACAGAATGTTTTCTTCCTTCATGTTGTGCTGCTGCATGAGGATCAACAGGGTGTCGGCGGCGCCGCCAAAAGCGTCGCTGTCCTTCGATGCGAGAGCTCCCTTCATCTGCCCCAGCAGATCACGCATCTGGCGATGCTCGCCGCGCATGACCTCGGTCGGACCGGAAGTCATTCCCGTCGCCGTTTCGAATGCAGGGAAGAGCAGTTCCTCTTCGCTGGTGAAATGAGTTTCGAGCTGATCCACCAGTAGCGCAAAGGCTTTTTCACCCGCGGCCCAGTCGCCGCCGGCGCAAGCATCTTCTGCCTGGGCGAAGAGTTCGTCGCAGTGCTTGTGATGCTGAAACAGTGGCGCGGTAACGGACATGACGGCAAACTCCTGTGGATATTGCCTGATTCTGAACGCCGCTTCACCCAGCAACATTGACCGCCGTCAAGAACGAATGCGGCTCAGGGATTCGGGCACTAATACCCCTACATTGACCATGACTAAGGCCGGGCAGCGCGACGAGGCATCGCGCGCAGGCAACCGTCCTCACGGCTCAAGCACGTAGCTACCCGGCGCATCGCCCAACGCAGGAAACTTCTGCGTCGCGACGGGCGGAGCCGCAACCAGGTCGCCCGACTTGGGCTTGAGCCAGGCCATCCAGTCTTCCCACCAGCTGCCATGATGCAGTTCTGCGCGTTCGCGCCACTCATCCGCCGTGTCGTGCCGTTCGACGGTACCGACGTGGTAGTCGCGCTTGGGCGGACTCACCACCGGATTCACGATGCCCAGAATATGCCCCGAAGTAGACAGCACATAGCGACGCGGGCTGGCGACGAAGTTGTTTATTCGGAAAGTCTGTCGCCACGGCGCAATATGGTCATCCTCGGCCGATACCGAATAAAGGGGCTGCGAAATCCGCCCGAGATCGATGCTCTCGCCGGCCAGATTCAGCGCGTCCTTCTTGATCAACAGATTCTCGAGGTAGAAATTGCGCAGGTACCAGCTGTGCATTGCAGCCGGCATGCGAGTCGCATCCATGTTCCAGAACAGGACATCGAAAGGCGGCGGCGGCTCGCCAAACAGGTAGCCGCGCACCACGTAATGCCAGACCAGGCTGTTTGAGCGCAACAGACGGAAGGCAGATGCCATTTCCTTGCCATCGAGATAGCCCTTTTCGGCCATGGACTTTTCCAGCCACTTGATGCTGCTCTCGTCGAGGAACACCTCGATGTCGCCCGGCTTGTGGTAGTCCACCAGCGTGGTCAGCAGCGTGACCGTTTCCACCGGCACATCTTTTTTTTGATAGCGCGCATTGGCCCATGCCATCCAGGTCGCCAGCGCCGCACCGCCTATGCAATAGCCGACCGCATGCACCTTGGCCGAACCGGCGATGCCGCGCGCCGTTTCGATGATCTGCCCGATGCCTTCCATCAGATAGTCGTCGAAAGTGACATCACGCATGTCTGCCGTAGGATTCTTCCAGCTGGTGATATAGACATCGAAGCCCTGATCGACCAGGAACTTGACCATGCTCTTCTTCGCGTTCAGGTCGAGAATGTAGAACTTGTTGATCCACGGCGTGATGATGACGATGGGCGTCTGGTAAACCTTTTCCCGCGTCGGCGTGTAGTGCAGGACCTCCAGCAAGCGGTTGCGCAACACCACCTTGCCGGGGGTGGTTCCCAGATCCCTGCCGACGGTGAAATCGGTGGGCCGCGCCATCTGCACGTCGCCAGCCTGAAAGTCGGTCACGAAGTTGTTGAAGCCCTTGAGCAGGCTTTCGCCACGAGTCTCCATGGCCTTCTGCATCGCTGCCGGGTTGGTCAGCAGGAAGTTGGTGGGTGCAACGGCATTGAGCCACTTCCGCCACCAGAACGCGGCACGACGCCGGTCGCGACTCGAGAGTCCGGGCGTGTCATAGAGCATGTCCTGCACCTGGTGGGTCATCGCCAGATACCATTCCTTCACGATATCCCACGTGGCCGACTCGCTCCATATCGGATCGGCGAAGCGTGTGTCGCCAGGATTCGGGGACACGACATCCTTGCTCGGCATCCCAAGTGCGCGGTGCCAGGAATGCGTCTGCAAGTCCCAAAGCTTGGTCGAAAGCCCGGCCAAGGCCTCGGACATCTCCTGCGGATGGGACAGCCAGGCTAGTTGCGCGTGCAGCAAGGGCGTTGCCATGCCGATCGGATCGACCTTCGCCTCGACTGCCTGATTCACTGCTCGCCATGCGGCTTGCGGGGTTGCCGGTGATTTGGTTTGTTTGGTCGTGCTCATGACAGTTCCCTCCGCTTCACAAGGGCAGCGCAAGCTCCTGCAACTGCCACAACACCATTGTGCCCGATGCCCGTCGCGTATAGTTCGGGTTGCTATTGATCTTGATCAACGTTGCCATTCTTTAGTACGCTAGGCTAGGTTCATTAATTTGAGGATGAAATGCCATGTTCAAACACATACTGGTCCCTACTGACGGATCGCAACTATCGTCCGACACGGTGAAGCGTGCGATCGCCTTCGCCAAGGAAACCGGCGCGAAAATCACCTTTTTCTTCGCCAAACCCGATTACCCCGTTGCCTTTTATGGTGAAGGCGCACTGATTGACCCGACCACGCCGGACAAGTTCGCGGAAATGGCGGAGCAGCAGGCAAAGGAAATTCTGGCCGGGCATGAAGCAGCGGCCAAGGCGGAAGGCGTGGTCAGCGCCACTATAAGTTCCGTCAGCGATATCCCCTACGAGGCGATTATTGCGGCAGCCGAAGAGTCCGGCGCGGACCTGATTTTCATGGCATCGCACGGACGGCGCGGCATCAGCGGCCTGCTGCTCGGTTCAGAAACGCAAAAGGTTTTGACCCACTCGAAGATACCCGTACTGGTCTATCGCTGAACCGCGGCAGCGCCTCCGGAACGAGCCATGCTGAACTCCGCTCTGGCGATCATTCGCGACGAACATCGCTCTCTGGCCGCTGTCATACACGGGCTGCGCTATCTTGTTCGCGACATGCGCCA